>CAZMFS010000017.1:0-14417 GCA_964565585.1 uncultured bacterium | reverse complement strand
AATACCTATTAGGAATGCACCGATAAATGCAGGCCAGATCCAGGCAACAGCTACCCATCTACCTGTTTTAGCTTCATCTTTATTTTTTAAAGCTAAAAATCTAAGTAATAGGTGTGGCTGTCCTGTGTAACCAAATGCCCATGAAAGCCCACCTAGAACAAATCCAACAGCAGCCCATCCTGTTTCTCCGTGTAGGAAGGATACTAGTTCGCTGCCGGCTGCTTCCATAGGTGCTATGATTGAAGCGCTTGACTGTGCTATTTCAATAAATCCTACAATAGGAAGTATTGTTAGGGTAAAGAACATTATAATACCCTGAATAACATCTGTCCATGCAACAGCAAAAAAACCACCGAGCATTGTATAAAGAACAATTACTACTGTACCTATAACAATTCCCCAAAATTTTGGAATTCCAAATGTAACGTTAAGAACTTTACCTGCTCCATTAAACTGTGCTGCTACATAAAAGAAATATGCAAGCAAAATTACAGCTGTTGAAACTATTCTTATTGAATTCCCTTCCTGTTCGAATTTTTCTGAAAAATAATCTGGAATTGTTAGTGCATTCTGAGCTCCAACTTCACCGCGGAGCTGTCCTGCAATAAAGAACCATGAAAAAGTAATACCAATAATACATCCAAGAGCAGTCCAAATTTCCCCGAATCCGACTGTTAGTGCTGCTCCTGTTAAACCAAGAAGTAACCAAGCTGATTCTGCAGATGCTCTTTCTGAAAGGGCTAAAACCCATGAACTTAGTTTTCTCCCACCCAGAAGAAAATCTTCATTGGTTTTGTTAAATTTGGCTAAATAAATACCAAGAAAAAGCATTCCAGCCAAATAGATAAAAAACCCAATCATTACACTAATATTACCCATAAACCTACTCCTTTCTTAATAATTTTAAGAATTATAATATATATAATAATATATTAAGTAATACCTTTTGTCAACTTAAAAATATTAGTTTGTTAGCTGTTTTTTGATAGGAGTTATTTTACATTAAAAAACTTGAAATATGGGCAATTATTTATTATTATCTAATCACTGAAAGGTAGGTACAATGGAAAAATTAATAAACAAATTCAGAAAATCAGAAAAAATCGCTGTTATTGGAGCTTCGGATAATAAATCAAAATATGGTTACAAGGTTTATATGAAGTTAAAAAAGGAAAGATATAATGTTTTCCCGGTAAATCCAAATAAAAATTCGATAAATGGAGATAAAGTACACGATAGCATAACTGAAATTGAAGATAAAATTGATTCGGTTAGTATTGTTGTGAATCCCAAAATTGGAAAAAAGGTAATCAGGGAAGTTAAAAAGGAAGGAATAACACTTGTATGGTTTCAACCCGGGGCTTATGATAGTAAAATTTTGGAGTACTGTAAAAATAATAATATTGAAGTAATATATGAAAGGTGTGTGTTAGTTGACTTATGAAATTATTAAAAAAGATTTTTAGATATATAAAACTATTGCCAAAATTGATAAAGGCAAAATATTATACAAAAAAGGCGAATAAGGAATTACAAAATGGAAATCTTCATAAAGCAAAAGATTATTATCTTAAAGTGGAGAAGCTGGATTTAATAAATTATATGATTTATCATAATGTGGGATCAATTTTTTTTCAGCTAAGTAAGTTTGATAAAGCTGAGAAATATTTTAAAAAAGCTATAGATTTAAATCCAAAAAATGTTGTTTCCTATTCAACCCTTTCTGAGGTTTATTTACGAAAAAGAAGATGGAAGGATGCAGAAGAGATAATTGAAGAAGCTCTGGAAATTGAACCTTTTAATTATTTTCTTAAAAAAAGAAAAAAGAAAATTTTTAATAAGAAATGGCGTAAAAACTATGTCGGTTCACTAGAGGAAACAGAAAAAGCTTTGAAGCAAAAGCAGAAGGGGAATACAGAAAAAGCCAAAAAACATTTTGAAAAGGCAATAAATTTGAATAATAAAAATACAACCGCTCTTTTTATATATGGTAACATGCTGTATCAGGAAGGTAAATATGATAAGGCACTAAAGCATGTTTCAATGGCAGTTGAATTCTCCAATAATAAAAGATATTCTGCAGTCCTAAATCAGATGCAGAAGGAATTAAATGAAAAAAATATTAAAAAGCCAAAATAGGAGATAGTAATGGAAATTTATGATATAAAAAAGCTTTTAGAAGAAAATGAGAAAAGATTAAGCAAGATAAAGGAGTATCTTTGACATAGAAGAATCAAAAAAAAGAATAAAAGAGATAAAAGAAAATTTAAAAAAACGCGAGGTGTGGTCCGATCAGGAAAAAGTAAAGAAACTGGGGAAAGAATCAAGTATGCTTGAATCGAAAATAGAGCTTTATGAAGAATTAGAGGAGATGTATGAGGAAATATCCGTCATTTTGGAACTTTATAAGGAAGAACATGATAGTGATTTGAAAAAGCAGGCTGAAGAAAAGATAAAAAAATTAAGTAAAAAAGTCGATCAGGTGGAGTTAAAAAGCCTTTTAACAGGTGAAAATGATTATAATAACGCTTATTTGGAAATACATCCTGGAGCAGGAGGAACTGAATCACACGATTGGACATCAATGTTATACCGTATGTATAAAAAATGGATAGATAATAAAGGTTTTGACATGGAGATTGCTGACTATCAGAGCGGTGAAGAAGCAGGAATAAAGAGGGTTACTATAAAAGTTAAGGGTGATTATGCTTACGGATATTTAAAATCTGAAAACGGTGTGCATCGATTGGTCAGAATAAGTCCTTTTGATGCAAACCAGAGAAGACATACTTCTTTTGCATCTGTTTTTGTTTATCCGGAAATTGAAGATGATATTGAGATTGATATAAATGAAGGAGATTTAAGAATTGATACCTACCGGGCATCCGGAGCCGGAGGACAGCATGTTAACGTTACAGATTCTGCTGTAAGAATTACCCATGAACCTACCGGTATTGTTGTACAGTGTCAAAATGAAAGATCTCAAATGCAAAATAGAAAACAGGCTATGAAGATACTAAAATCAAGATTGTATCAAAAAGAGCTTGAAAAAAGACGAAAGGAAAGAGAGAAAATTGAAGAAAACAAGATGGATAATGCCTGGGGAAGCCAGATCAGATCCTATATCCTCCATCCATATCAAAAAATAAAGGACCATAGAACTAATAAGGAGATAGGAAATGTCGAAGCTGTTTTAAATGGGGAAATTGATGAATTAATTTTTAGTTATCTCCAAAGTAAAAAATTGGAGGATGAATAATTGAGATTACTATATATACTGGCAATAGCAATTTCGGTTGCAATCGATGCTTTTGTTGTTGGATTGGCATACGGTTTTGAGCTAAAAAAAGTAAAAGCCAAACATTTTATTATTATATCTTTATTTTTCTCATTTTTTCAAATGTTAATGCCGATTCTTGGGTTTTCACTTGTAAGTTCATTAAAGGAATATATTATTGCATTTGATCACTGGGTAGTATTTACGATACTAACATTTATTGGCGGGAAAATGATATTCGATGCCTTTTGGGTCGAAGAAAAAGTTTTTGATAAAACCGAATTTGATTATAAAATATTAATATTGCTATCTATAGCAACCAGTATAGATGCTTTTTCAGTTGGGTTAACTTTACCGCTTTTAAATTTTAATCTATTTCTTTCGGTTTTAATAATTGGTGTTATTACATTTATTCTAGTGTTTATATCTGTTTATATTGGCAAGTATCTTGGAAAAATATTTAATGAAAAAATTGATATTATCGGGGGTTTAATTCTTATCGGAATAGGAATTAAAACTTTAATGGAGCATATTTAGGAGTAAGGTGGTATTTTGAAAAAAGGGGTTTTAATAGTTTTTATTATATTATTGATCGGGAATATAATTAAAGCTCAGGAAGTTAAGCACTTTTTATACTATTCAAAAGTTTATGATTTAGAAACAAATAATAATAGGGTTTTTTGTGCTACAGATAAGGGCATACTGGTTTATGATAAAAGGGATGATCAATTTATAAACTACGCTGAAAGGGATGAAAGTTTAGTTGGAGAAAAAGTATATGCAGTAGTTACTAATGAGAATACTGGAGCTGTTCTATCTTTTACAAATAAGGGAGTTTATGAATTAATAACAGGAAAATACTGGGATAGAATTCATGATTCAATAGGAAGAATAAAATCTTATTTTGCAGAAAAAGAGATTCTTTATGTAAAAAATGAAAAAAATAAAGTTTATGAGTATAGCTATAATGATTTTGAACTAAAAAGAAGAAATGAAGTAGTTGGAAATTTCAAGTCAATACATGAAAAGATAGGTAAAAATATATTTCCAAGAAATTCTTTTAATATTAGTGACTCTATAGATGTCATTGAAGCCAAAAAAATAGATAGTAGGGAATTTTTAATTTTTACCCGTAGGGGATATCTTTTGATTTATAGCAACATGAGGAAAAATTATATCATTAACCATGGTAGTGTATTTGACAATAAGATAGTGGATATTTTTGAATCTGATAGCAAACTATTTTTTTTGGGGGATAAAGTTAATATATTGGAGGATGGTAGATACAAGTTTATCAATCTAGTGGAGTTAAAAAATAATATAAACGATATAACTAACTATGGTATGGATTCAATTCTTATTGCTTCTAAATCTAATGGTGTTTATAAATGGAGTGATAACAATCTTGAAAATAAATATATGACTAAGGATGGATTATTAAGCAATAATATTTATCAAATTGAGAGCACTGGAAGATATATTTTTGCTGTTTCAAAATATGGAGTTTCTGTTATAGATGAACGAACGCAAACAGTAAACAATTTAAAAGGAATAGATTATTATAATATTCTTAATATGGAAGTTTATGAAGATCTTCTTATTCTTCAAAAAAAAGATGGATTGGTTATTAAAAGTCTTAATGAAGAAGAAAAATTAACGATTTCGGCTACTGATCTTTTAAATGACATTTTAACTGATATAATTATAGTGGATAAAAGAGTATATATAAGCGGGAATCAGGGAATTACAAGTTATAATTTGGAGAATAATAATATCGAGAATGTAGTTAACTTTCACTATAAAATAAATGATATTCTGTATTATAATGATTTAATCTATATAGGTAGTGATTCCGGTTTATATTATTACAATTTAAAGGAGGGAGAAATATCAGACTTCAGAGAAAATGATGAGCTCTCTTCAAAAAAAATATTAAAGATTATAAATCTTGATGAGTGTGTATTTATAAAAACAGAAGATGGTGTAGATGTAATATTATGAATAAGGTTTTTAAAAGTAATTCAGAAGCCCAAACAAAAGATATAGCTGCTAAATTTGCAGAGTATCTGGAAAAAAACGATATTGTAGCTCTAAAAGGTGATTTAGGAGCCGGAAAGAGTATTTTTGTTAAAGGTGTTTGTAGAAAACTTGGTATTGAGGAAAAAAAGGTAAAATCTCCAACTTTTACCTTGCTCAATATATACGAAAACTCGACTACAATATATCATTTAGATTTATACAGAATATCAGATATTGATGAACTGTTTTATTTGGGTTTTGATGAGTTTACGGATTCAGGAGGAATTACTCTTATTGAATGGGCAGAAAAAATATATGAAGTATTACCGGATAATACTATATTTGTTGAGATTAATATAATAGATCATGAAAAAAGAGAGATTGTCATTGAAGGGAGAAAAAAACATGAAGGTATTATCAATTGATAGTAGCCGATATTTAGGTTCAGTTGGAATAATAGATGGGTCGGATGTTAAATTTAGTATTACCTTTAGTGTTAAAGCTACATATTCCCAGAAACTATTATCCAATATCGATTATGCTTTAGAAAGCTCGAAAATGGATATTGATGATATTGACTTAATAGGTATTGCAAAAGGTCCCGGATCATTTACTGGCCTTAGAATAGGTATGACTGTGGCAAAATCATTAAGTTATGTAAAAAATATTCCCATTGTTGGAATAAACACACTTAAATCTATTACATATAGATATATGCTCGATGGAAATATTTATATTCCAATATTTGATGCAAGAAGGAATCAGGTATTTTCGGCAGCTTTTAAGAAAAAAGATAATAATATTTCCACAGAAATAAAAACTTCTGCCTGTTATTTAATTGATTTTTTAGAAAAATTAAAGAAGTATGAAGAAAGAAAAATATTTCTCGGCGAGTCTAAATCAAAGTATTCTGAAATAATAGATAAGAATTTTAAGAAAAAAGAGTATGTGGATGACAATTATTCTACCACCGATCCTATTTTTTTAGCAAAACTTGCAAAAAAAAGGTATGAGCAAAAAGGTTCCGATTCTCTACTTGATTTGGAACCATCCTATTTTAGAAAATCTGATGCTCAAATTAATTATGAAAAAAATAAAGATTCTTGATAAATCATGGATTGAAAGGATTTTTGAAATTGAAAAGAAATCTTTTTCATCTCCGTGGACAAAGCGTTTTTTTTTAAATTTATTTGATGAAGAAAACGTATTTGTATATGGATTTTTTTTAAATAAAGATTTGATAGGTTTTTCTGTAATAGAATATCTAATAAACTACAGTATTGCTCATCTCCAAAATTTTGCAATAAATCCTGAATATCAAAATAAGGGTTTTGGTAGTTATTTCTTATCCCTGATGCATGAAAATTTTAAAAAGAATAAAATTTATAAAATATTTTTAGAAGTCAGGGTCACAAACTATAAAGCAATAAATCTTTATGAAAAATTCAATTACAAGACTATAAATACTCTATCCGATTATTATGAAAATAATGAAGATGCCTACCGGATGTGGTTTAATCTTGAAAACTAAAATATAAAATGATATATTATAATTATTAGGAGGTTTATATATGATCCAGGGTAAAAATACTAATCTTAAATATAAAAATAAGCAAATACATGTACAAACTGAGTTTATTAAAAGTAAGAAGGTTATTTTAACTCTTATTTTTGATAAAGGTGCCATAATTGGTAGTAAAAAGAAAAAACTAATTTTTGATGGGCCAACTAATAAATTTGTAAAAAAAATTAATGATAAATTAAAAAGCCAGCATAAGGAAGTATTACAGGAAATTAAATCCGAAGAAAAACCTGTTAGTGTTGATAATGAAGAGTCTTCAAAAGGAGAAAACCAGGATGAATTAATGGAGGATTTTCTAAACGAAGTTTTTGATGTGGAGGAGGATAATCATTAAAAAATATCTTCCCTATGTAATACTTATTCTTGTGGTTTCAATTATTTTAAATCTATATTTAAAATTGAAAATATCAAATTCTGTAAAAGTTAAAGATTTTTATGTAAACAGCAATTCAGTATTTGTACTCGATTCTGAAGGCTTGAAAGAGTATAGTATTAACCGTATCGAAAAAAAAAATATTTATCGGACCGAAAATGACTATAATAAAATCGTTCAGGTATCTCCTAAGATATTACTTTATTCAAAATCATTAAATAGGATTGATGAAATAAATAAAGGAAATATTTCTAAAAAGTATAGGATAAAAAATTATCTTAATTTTTATAAAATTGATAATTCTTTTATTGGAGTAATGGCTGATAGCCATACTATTGAGATATTAGACAGCAGGTTTAAGACTATTAATTCTATTTCTTTAGAAGATACTCCGTATTATGTCTTTAAAAATAATAATAAAATATACTATTCAATTTATAAAGAAAATATTATTAAAGAAGAAAATGATGATATTCTTTTGAGTTTAGATAAGAAGGATCTCGATAGCAAAATGACTATAAATAATATCTCTATCCATAAAGATAAGCTCATATTTATAGGCATAAACGAAGATTTTAAAAATTCTAAATTTTATATTTATGATTTTACATCCAAAAAATTATTTGAATCAAATATGCTTTTTCAGCATCCGGCTTCGACCCAGGTTATTAATAATAAAATGTTTGTTTTAAATAAACAAAATAACGAAATGTATACTTATCATATAGATAATCACAAGAAAATAGATGCAAACAAAATATCTAAAATATTTAATAGGTATTACTCCATTAATACACTGTTCATCTTTGGTTTTTTGACCTACATATTAATAATTATTGCAGCATTTTTTATTATTGTTTATTTTGCTAGATATTACTTTTTTAAACAGGAGGTAAGAAATGATTGAACTTACTGATTCTGAAAAGAGAGAATTATTAAAGTTATCCAGAAAAGTATTAGAAAATGAACTAAAAAACGAAAATAACCCTCTGAAGAATGATAATGCTAAGTTTGATAAAAAAAGAGGGGTATTTGTTACAATTAAAAACAAACAAAATTTACGGGGATGTATAGGGTATATTAAACCAATTGATACAATCTGGAATTCTGTAATTAAAATGACTAAATCTGCAGCATTTAACGATCCTAGATTTAGCTCTGTAAAAAAAGATGAATTATCTGATTTAGATATAGAAATTTCAGTATTATCAAAACTTATAAAAATAGAGGATGTTGAAAGTATCAAAGTTGGAAGAGATGGGTTGTTGATTCAAAAGGGTTATAATTCTGGTGTTCTTTTACCACAGGTTGCTACAAAGAATAACTGGAATGCTGAAACTTTTCTAGAAAATACATGCTGGAAAGCTGGATTAGGGAAAAATTGTTATGAAAAGGAAGATACGGATGTATTCAGATTTGAAGCTGAGGTTTTTTGTGAAAGCGAGTTGATCTGAATCGATGGAAGCGTCTGAAGATAAGATTATCTTTTATGAACCTATCTTTGGAAATATAGATTTAAATGTTAATACCCTTATTTTATATTCGGACATTTTAAATAAAATAAATAAAAAATTCGATGTTGAAAATTTGAGTTTTCAAAATTTTTATTTTTTAAGAAAAGAAAATAAAGAAAATTTAAAAAAATTAATAGATAATTATAAAATATTTTTTGACCAGGATTTTACTTTAACAAGAGATTTTAAAGAAGAAATTAAACAGTTTTTTCAAATATTATCAGAGAATGAAGATATTGATTTAAAAAAAGGGTATTTAAAAAGGTATTATTGTCCGCAGTGCGGGAATTTTCTAAATAAGTATGATATATATACAAAGAAAAAAAATGTATTCCTGCATTCGCTAAAATTAAATGTAGAAGAATCTGTAAAACCGATGATGATAAATATTATAAATTTAATAGATCTATTAAAAGCCAGTAAATTCGGGATTAAGGGAAGCGATTTCGCTAATAAAAATGCTATTTTGCCAATACTGGGGAGTAAAACCCCCATCTTTCAGGTTGATAATTTAAACAGACCTGAAGTTTTTTTAGAGTATTCGGCTACAAAAGAATTCAGTAACATACCCGAAACTAAAAAGAATATAATTAAAAGTTATGAAGATAATCCTACCAAATTGGAAAAAGATTTAAAAGCATATGGAGCTTATGAACAGAAAAGTAAAAAAACGGTAGAAATTAAGTATTGTAAAAAATGCAATCATCAAGTACAAAAAAGACTAATCGAATCTTACTATATTGATTTTAACGAGCTTGGTCAAAATTATAGTTTAAAAACCAAAGAATATATTTTGCCACTTAATATATCTGAAAAAAACAATTTCTTATCTAATACCAGTTTTGAAGTATACAATTGTAAAGTTTGTGATTTTTATTCATTTGAAGAAACAGAAATATGTACTGAATGCGGAAACGATTTAATTAAAAACAATCTTTATGCCAGTTATGAACTAATAGGCTACTTTCTCCCATTTTTTATAAATAATAAAATAAAGTATTATATGGTTAAAGAATCCAAAAAAGATTTAATTGAAGATATAAACAAGATATTTTCAGATATACTTGATTCACAGCTTGAAGTTAATAAATATATTTACTTACCCGAAATTTTTGACCCTCAGAATATTTCACCCCAGTATGACAATCTATTTAAAAAGATGTTTATAATCGGTAAAATTGTGTCTGGAAATGATAAATTTCCAAATATAAACAGTAAATTGAATACCATACAAAAGTTTTATTACTCATGGGGCAAGTTGTTCAAAAAAGAATTAAAAGATAAGTTAGAAGAACTTGATTTGAGAACTGATTTTTATATAGAAAAATATATTACTACCTTATTGCAAAAATTGATATTGAATGAAAAAGAAGCTGCAGAAGAAGGTGCATTGATAAATTACATTAATAACCTGTATGAAACAATTCAAAATGCTAATGAAAGTGTATATCCCTATTTAAATAATATTGATCTAGAGCAGGATATATATACATATCGTGTTTCTTATTACTTTTATAAAGAAATGATTTTGTTTATTTCGCCATTTTTACTTGACTACCATAATTACCCATTAAAATTCCCTTCCTACCGAGAGGATTATAATTTTGAAGAAGACCTTGATGAGAAAAATTTTATTAATAACTTTATAGATAAAATCATAGAGGGAAAAAGGATACTTAAAATTAAAGATGATAAAAAAATTATAATATGGGTTGAAACCGATGATAATGTCTCAATGGAAATATTAAAGACAAATTCCAAATACTTAAAAAGCTTTTTAAACTTGGAGAATATTAAAGTTTATGATGAAAAAGAAATGCCCAAGAAAAGATTGGAGTTACAACATGAAGAGTTTAGTATCTATCTTCCTATTTTTGATATAGGACGGATAAAAAATATTATTGATGAGTTTAAAAAGGAACTGGAGGATTTAAAAGTTAAAATAATAAAAAATAGATTAAAGCTATTTGATTATGATTTTTTAGAGAAAGCTCCAAAAAATATCATTGAAATGAAAAAAGAAAGAATAAAAGATTATCTGAAGAAAAAAGAACGGATAAATGATTATCTTGATATACTTGATGGAATAGTTGGAGATATGGAGGATGAGAATGAAAAAACAGGTGTATAAAGAACTTATTGAAGTTGTAAAACTACTCAACTCATCTTTGAAATTTGATGAAATAAAAAATATTATAATAGAGCAGGCAAAGAAGATTTTCAATGCCGAAGCAAGTTCATTGATGTTTCTTGATAGTGAAAAGAACGAATTGTATTTTGATGTGGCTACGGGAGAAAAAGGAAAAGCTGTAGAGCAGATAAGGGTACCGGCAGATGAAGGAATAGCGGGATGGATTGTAAAAAATGAAAAACCCCTTTTGGTAAAAGATGTGAAAGGTGATCCAAGATTTTATAACGGTGTAGATGAGGAGACTGATTTTGAAACCAGATCAATAATTGGCACCCCTGTATACAAAGAAGGCGAGGTTATGGGGGTAATTGAAGTTTTAAATAAAAAAGGGGATAAAAGCTTTAATGAGGAGGAGCTTGATTTTTTAGAAGTTTTTGCAGATCTTGCTTCATTGAATTTGAGAAATGCACTGTGGCATAAAAATGCACTTGAAAAGGAGAGATACGAAAGTGAACTACGAGTTGCTGAAAAAATACAGAAAAAATTGATCGGTTCACACGATATAAAAATAAAAGGGTATGATTATATTTACAATTATAAAGCATGCAAATCTGTTGGAGGAGATTATTATGATATTCTCGAACTTGATGAAGAAAAATATCTTTTTACAATTGCCGATGTTAGTGGCAAAGGTGTACCAACTTCTCTGATTATGTCTACATTAAGATCGTATATAAAAACTGTCACTCATTTTGATTTAAAGCTATTGAGATGTATAGATTTTATTAATAAAAATATTTACAGAGATACTGAGAGAAATATATTTATTACTATGATTCTGGGTATTTTGGATTTTAAAAAGGATACTTTTAAATATATCAATGCAGGGCATGTATTTCCTATTTTAATTAATAAAGAGGGAGATTATAAAAATATTGTAACAAACGATATTCCAGTAGGGATTATTAATAATTATAGATACAGTATAAAAGAAATTAATTTAAAACCGAATGATACATTAGTAATGCTTACAGATGGGATAACAGAAGCCAGAAATGAAAATTCCGAAATGTATGAAGATGTTAAACTTAAAGAGGAATTAATCAGACTTGTTAAAAGCAATTATTCAAACATGTATTATAATCTTTTTGATGATGTTTTGGATTTTTGTAATAATAATCAAAATGATGATATGACGTTTTTAAGCTTTAGGAAAAAAGATGAAAGAAAATGAGTTAATTATAAAGATACCAAGTAAAATAAATTATATTAAAATTATAGAAGAGGCTTTTTGGAGTTATATATCTATTAACAAACTTGAAAATAGAATAAGTAGTGAGTATTTAATTTTGGCACTGGTTGAAGGGGTTGTCAATGCAATCAAACATGGCAATAAAATGGATTGCAGCAAGAAGGTAAAAGTTTCTTTAACTCTTGAAAAACAATATTTTAAGATTATCATAGTAGATAGAGGTGATGGATTCGATCCGGATTGTGTTTTAGATCCCACTCTGGAAGAAAATTTATCCAAAAAGGACGGCAGGGGTATATTCATAATGAAAAAATTAATGGACAGAGTTGAATATAAATTTACAAATAATCAAACGAAATTAATAATGATGAAACAATTAAAAGAATGAGGAAATATGGATTATAAAATTGATTTTAATAAACAATATAATGTAGCGATTGTCAAATTTGATGGTACTTTGGATATAAACAATAAGGATGAAATTATAGATTTAATAAAAGAGGAAATACTACCCAAAAATATGAAATATGTTATTTTTGTTGTAAGTGAACTAAGCTATATAGATAGCTCAGGGCTGGGTGCTCTTCTATCTGCAAGATCTATTTTGAATAAAAATAATGGAGATTTGGTTATAGTAAACAGCAATAAAAAGTTAAGTAAAATACTTAATATGGCAGGGTTTAATAAAATGTTTAAAATCTGTGATGATATAGATGAAGGAATAAAAAAGGTAAAACTATGAAAGCACTAAGAGATTTAATTATAAATTCAAAAAATGATTATGGAAAAAATACTGCATTAAAAATAAAAAGATCAGGAAAAGATTATTACGATGAATTCAGCTATGATGATATTTATTATTACAGCAAGAAACTTTCGGATTTTTTACTCAGTAAGGGATATAATAAAAAGGATAAAATTGGAATTATGGGTAAAAATTCTCCTGAATGGAGTATAGCATTTTTTGCAACACAGATGCAGGGAATTATTACAATACCTATAGATAGGCTGTTAGAAAAAAATGAGATTAAACATATACTAAATGATTCAGAACTAAAAGCGATATTCGTGGATAAAAAATATGTTTCTTTACTAGAAGAGATGAAAGAAGAACTCGATTTTTTAGAAGAGATATTTGTTCTAGATCATAGTTCTAAAAATAACATTTATGATTTAATGGATAGAACGGGCAAAGATTTTCAACTTAATAATATTGAAATAGAAGAGGAATCGGTTTATTTATATACTTCCGGTACTACGGGAAAAACTAAAGGTGTAATTCTTACCCATAAAAACATTATAAGTAATATTTTGGATATAGAAAAAAGATTAAAAATATATCCAGAAGATAATTTCTTGTCATTTTTACCAGTAAACCATGCCTACGAGTTAACAGCAGGATTTTTAACAAATATATACAGCGGTTCTACAATTGTTTATTCTCCTTCACTTACCAGTAGGGATATAATAAAAACCATGAAAGAGGCGGATATCACAAAAATGATTGGTGTTCCACTTGTCTTTGAAAAAATATACAATAGCATAAATAGAAAGTTAAAAAAAATGAAAAACCCTAAAAAGTTTTTTATAAACTCACTATTTGCTCTTGGTAAGTTAAAGAGAAAATTTGATAAATCTCTTAATGGAACAAAATCGCTCTTCAAACCAATATTAAAAAAAATAGGATTTGACAATGTTGTATTTTTTGTTTCGGGTGGAGCAGCTTTACCCCCTTATATTTCTGAGTTCTTTTATCTTCTGGGAGTACCAATTCTACAGGGCTATGGCTTAACTGAAACCTCTCCGGTTTTATCCTGTGTAAGCCCCGAGGATATAGATTTTTATTCTGTAGGAGAACCTCTGGAAAGGGTTAAAATTAGAATCTTTAATCCTGATGAAACGGGTATAGGAGAGATTGTGGTTAGAGGACCGAATGTAATGAAGGGGTATTATAAAGAGAAAAAGAAAACGAATGAGGTTTTAAAGAGGGGCTGGTTTTATACCGGGGATTACGGGTATCTAAAGGATAACAAGCTTTATATTAAGGGAAGATTAAAAAATGTTATCGTATCCAAGGGGGGAAAAAATATATATCCTGAAGAAATTGAGGAGAAACTTTTGAAGAGTGACTTTATTGAAGAAGTGATAGTTATTGGAGAGGGAGAACCTGAAGCTATTATATATCCAAGTTATGAAGAGTTCGATTCCCTGGCAGAAGAAGAGGATATTGAAAAGATAGATGAGGATTATATCTATAATGTATTAAAGA
>CAZMFS010000016.1:0-14537 GCA_964565585.1 uncultured bacterium | reverse complement strand
CTACGCTAATAGCCCCTTTATCATAAAAAAAATAACCAGCTGCGATAATAATCAAATAATACAATAATGCCAAACTGCTCTGAAATATTCCTCCATCAAAAAAGCACAAAACTGATATGACCAGAATGTCAAGAATTATCTGTAGGTAAAAAAATATTTTTATCTTCTGGATATATTCTTTTAGAAGTATTGATAGGATAAATATTATATTCATCAATACAATTGCTGAGAAAAAAATATACATTGAGATATTGTAGGATAAACTTAAAAAGTATAGATATCCTATAACAAAATTAAAAATAAATATTCTGTAATAATTATAATTTCTAAAATCTTTTACAAAACTATCATTTTTATCCATAAAATGCACCTTTGATGTGATCTAAATTATCTCCCTTTATTCCTATCACATCATATCTAATAAACTTTTTCTGATATTTTTCTGGATTCAAATACAAAAAATATTTTGATACTTTTATTATTGTATTTTGCTTGTAACGTGTAACTGCCTCTAATGGAGAACCATGAGAATTGCTTTTCCTATATTTTACTTCGATAAATATCAAGTTTTCATCTTTTTCAGCTATTATATCAATTTCTCCGAATTTGGAACTAAAATTTTTAGATACAATTTTATAATTATTATTTTCGAGATATTCAATAGCCTTTTTTTCTCCAGCACTCCCTTTATCTTTGTTACTTTTCATTTTATATCAACAACCTTATAAATATCAATGGGATATTTCTTATTTTTTACTTTCTTTTTTCCAATATACTCATATATTATATCATTTTTTACCAGTTCAAAGGTAGACTGTGAAATATAAACTTCATTTTTTCCAGTCAAGCCCTCGATACGTGAACAGGTATTCACTGTATCCCCTATCACAGTATATTCAGCTCTTTGTTTTGAACCTATATTTCCAATAATTGCTTCTCCCGTGTTCAAACCTATTCCAATATGAATAGGTTCATATCCCCATTTTTTCCTTTTTTTATTATATTCTTTTATATAATTAACCATGTTAACTGCCGCTTTTACGGAATTATAGGCATGATTAGGATATTTAACAGGCGCTCCAAATATTGCAAGCAAACCATCGCCCAGGAATTTATCAAGAGTTCCCTTGTATTCAAATATTATATCCACCATTGAAGTAAAAAAACTATTTAATAAATTTACAATATCCTGGGGGGGAAAATTTTCACTCAATGAAGTAAAGCTTCTTATATCAGCAAACATTATAGTTAATTCTCTATTTTCTCCACCCAGTTTAACTTCTTCGGGGTTGTTTAATATATAATCAGCTATATCCGGACTTAGATATTTTGAAAACATATTTTTAACAAGCTCTTTTTCCTTGAGGTTTTTAGCCATTCTATTAAATGATTGAGTTAGATCTCCTACTTCATCACTAGTAGTTTTTTTGACCCTGGTGTCGTAATTACCGCTTGAGATTTCCTCAACACCTTCATGTAGCCTTTTTATAGGTTTTATAATTAAATTAACCATAAATAAAATAATTAAAGAGATAACTATTATTCCAAGAGCAGATAAAAACACAGTTCTATACAGTATCTTGTTAATAACAGTTATTATGTTTTTCTTAGAAAAGATTATTTCAAGAGTTCCTATCGTTTTTTTGGTATTGCTTTTATAAATAGGGGCAGAAACCAGATAATTATTTTTATATGAAAATACACCTGATTTTTTTCTATCAACAATCAGGTTCTTTTCGGATAGCCCCCTATTAATAGTATCTTTTTTATTTAACATTTCTATATTCTGATGTGCTATTAGTTCATTTTTTTTATTAAGTATATATGTTTCAATAACTCCTTCATTTTTGCTAATATTTGTTAATATTTGTTGAAGAGAAAGCAAATCTATCTCCTCTCCAACCACATACTCTTCAGAAATTAAGGCTGAATTTTCTGCAAGCGTAGCCATCGAGTTCCACTTTTCATTGAATAGCTTATCTTTCATATAGGAATAGATTATAATATTGAAAATAATAAATATCGGAATGAATGCGCTAATAAAAGCAGTAAAATATTTCTTTTTCAGGTTAAATCTCATTTTATAATCTTTCCTTAGCTCTTTTAATATATTCTTTTGTATTTTTGTAATTGCCGTATACTTTTAAAACCTTTTCCCACATGTTAATAGCTTTTTTATATTCAGCCGAGGTATAGTATTTGATTCCCCTGTGATAGTAATTCTGTGCTTTTTTTTGATTTTTCTCTTCGGTTCGTTTTGCCAGCGAGTTTATTTTACTGCGAGCCCATGAATTATTCTTATCGATCATTAATATCCTGTTTAGATAATCATACATCTTATCTGTATTATTATTTTTTCTTGCAGTATTATACATGTTTTTATATTCCTGAATTTGTTTTCTTTTTATCCGATTGATCTTTGTTAGATAATTTTTTGCCTCTTTATTATCCCGATCCAGGTTTAAAACTTTATAAACATATTCTTCAGCTCTATCATAATTTTCATTATTATAATTATACTTTAGATTATTCAAATAGGTTGTAATCCTGTTATATTCTGTTTGTTTTTTGGCTAAATCAATCTTTTCATTCATATCTTTAATAACATCGCTATTAGCAATATTTTTAATATTATCCAGTAACTTTTCTGCTTCTTTTATCTCTCCCTTAGCTATATAATCATCTATCATATTAATATTTTCTTCTAATATTATTGATACATTGGGATAAACCTTTAAATAAAGTTCTCTTGCTTCTTTAAACGGATAGTATACATGAAAAGCTCTCTTTAAAGACAAATAACTTTTTTTGTAATTTTCATTTTTATAGTAAGTTAATGCTTTTTCATAAAATTTATTTGCTTTATTTTTCAAATGTTTTTCTTTCTGAATTTTATTTTTTATAAAGTAGTTGTTTCCATCTAAATTTTCTACGCTGAAATTACTCAGGAAATTTTTAACCTCCTGACTTTTCTCTCTATGATAAAGAATTTTTGACAAAGCTATATAAGCTTTTTTTCTTCTACCACCATTATAAGCTTTTTTTGCCTCTCTGAACAAATTATCCAGATAGCGATCCATAATATTGGAATATATATGCAGATATTTTGACTTATAATCGATTTTTAAACATTTATCCAGATACTTCAATGCGGCTTTATATTTTTTCTTTTCAATATAATAAGTTGCTATATTATAAAGATATGTAGGGTCATTACTGTTAAGTCTTATCACCCTTGAATAGCATCGGATAGAATTCAAGTAATCCTTTCTTTCCTGATATTTTATTGCCAGATTTCCTAGTTCCTCCGTTAATCCAACAAGATCTGGTTTCTTACTGTAGATAAAAAACAAGATATCTTTAGCTTCATCCAAATCAGTTCTAGCTGAAAGCATTTTAGCTTTCATGAAATATGCATAAATCCACTTATCTATTTTTTTTCGGCTGTAGTTTTTGTTCATTTTCTGTTGGTAATTTATCGCAGTTTGAAAATAGGATAGAGCCTGTTCCCTTTTTTTGCTGTCTTTTGAATAGTACAATTCCTGACCGTGATTGAGAGATGCCGTTACAATATTCATCAGCAATTCGTTTTTGTCGGAATAGCTATTAGGCATGTTTTTATAAGCCCTCTTGAAATATTCCAGTGAGATTTCATATTCTTTTTCAGGAAAATTAATAACACCGAGAGCTGTGTTTAATCTAAAGTTACTCCTATTATTTGAGTATATTTTTAAAAATATTTTCTTTGAATAATCATATTTCTGATTATTTAAAGCAATTATTCCAACATTATAATAAATATCATATATTTCAGCGTCTTTAATTACATTCCTATCAAGATTATTTAATCTATCAGTATATCTCTTTGCTTCTTTATATCTGTTTAATTTTAAATAGGATAATATAACACTGTATAAAGAATATTCTTTTTTAAAATTTTTATTTATAAGAATTTTAAACTGTTTGATTGATTTTTTATAAAAGGAATTCTCATAATATTCGTTTGCTAAATCATATCGTATCTTATTATCTTTCGGATTTTTTTCTAATGCTTTTTCAAGCATAGAGATTGTACCTGAATATAAGGTGGTTACTGTAAAAAATAAAACTAAAAGAACAGTAACAAATTTTCTCATTTTTTATTTTTTATCTTGTTATTTCCATCTATAAAAAGTACTGTAGGTTCAAATTCTTCAGCTTCCTCGGGAGACATAAATGCATATGAAATAATAATTACTTCATCTCCGATTTCACCATTTCTTGCTGCGGGACCGTTCAAGCAAATTTCACCGGAATTTCTTTCTCCCTCAATTACATAAGTTTCAATTCTATCACCGGTGTGCTTGTTAAGCACCTGCACTTTTTCACCTATAAAAAAATTAGCCTTTTCAATCAACTCTGCATCTATTGTTATACTGCCTTCATAATTTAATTTTGATTCGGTAACTTTTGCTGTATGAATTTTTGATTTCATCAACTTTACAAACATAATTTACCTCCTGAAAATTAATTACAAGTAATTTCTTTAACTTAATTCTATAAACCGAATTAAAAGCAATTAATACTTTTTAGCTGTTGTCATTATAATAAACAGGACTTAAATAATCAAGCAAAAACAAAGTTAAAAAAATTAGGATTGCCAAATATTAATTTATCAACTTTATTCCTATTGTTTGTATTTTTTAATTAAATATTACTCCAAAATTATTTTCTTCTACAGGTTTTCATTAGATTACTGATAAATCGGATTATCAAGTACTATTATTGAATTTTTTATATTGGTCTCGATTCGCTTTTCAAATTCACTCTTATCTTCATTATTAACAGAATAATCAATATTTTTCAGTGTATCACCCATATCTCTGATCTGTAATATCAATTTCTTTTTATCTGCATGCAACAAATTTGCAAATCCATTTAATTCCTTCAATATATCAATATTAATTTCATATTTAAAGTTCCCACTTTTTTTATCAAAAACCGATATATAAAATTTCGTAGGTATACCTTTTAATTTTACACCTTTGGATCCTTTTGAAATAGTATACCCACCGCCAAATGCCGAATATATTTTGGAGTCACAAAATTCTATAGAGTTTATTATCATACTTCCTTCTGATCCGTTTTCTGTAATCATGTAATCTTTATAATTACCATTTATTTTTCGGGTGTATGTTTGAATTTTATTTAATTTTTTATTATATGAATTAATTCGATAAGGTCTGTTAAAATGACCGAAGTATAATCTATTATCATTTCTATTTAAACTTATTACTCCCGTATTTCTTTTCTTATTCATTATGTCCTTATAAGATTTAACTTCTTTTCTATTTTCATAATAATTTTTATTAACTATATTTTTTGTTTCTCTTTCCATTTGAATTAACTTGTAATTTAAAAGTCCTTCAAAATAATAGTATTTTTTACTCAATTCAAAATCGATAATAACATCGTCTATATCAATATTGATATCTTTAATATGCTCCCCGCTAATAGAATAAATAATAATCTTATTCTGGGAAGAATCAAATAAATATAATTTATCATTTTTTATCAAGGATTCCCTTACATTAACTGCTTTTCCCGGCCCCTTACCTCTTTTAATTTGAAGTTTGTTCTTCAAATTTCCCTTTAAATCATAAAAAAATATTTTAATTAAATTACTTCGAAAAACAGTTCCATAAATTAAATCATTGCCATATTCTACATCCCCACGAAAGCTTATTTTTGATGGAAGGAAAATATCTCTAATTTCAGCGTTTACACTTTTAGAATTACTTTTATTATATAAACTGCATCCAGAAATGATAAATAATATCAGAAAAAATAATATAGTCAGTCTTTTCATCTTAACCCCTTTATTCATACAAAAAAAAAATTTTTAATTCGGATATATTAAAACCTAAAAACTCTCTTTTTGAGCAATTATACAAAATTAAAAAAATGATATTCTTTGCTATTCTAATCTTTATTTTTTAGAATCTCTATTATTTTTTTCTGGTTTTCTATAATTTTTCTTAGTTGTTTGTTATTTTCTTTTAATTCATTTACATTTTCTGTGATTTTTAAATACCAGCATACAAGCTCTCTTCCAAATGCAAAAAATAATATTATACCTATTACTATTAATAAAGTTGTAAGTTCCATACTTCTCCTTCATTTATTATTTTACTTTGCCAACAGGCATAATACAGATAGGTGTTTCACTATCATTCATTCCCACGGCGCTTTTAATCTCATCTTCATAAAATGCACCCACAACTACAGTTCCAATTTCAAGTGATTCTGCCTGCAAATAAACATTTTGAGCGGCATGACCTGTTTCCTGATAAACATATTGTTTGGCTCTATTCTTATATTTTTCCTCGGTAATACTAAAATCAGCACCAAATATTATATTAGCAGAAGCCTCTTTTATACTCCATTGGCTCAAAGCTCCCTTATAAACTTCTTCAATATTAGTATTTGATTTAATTTTAATTAATTTGTGTCCCTGAGGGAGATATTTGTAAGTTCCTTTTTTCAAACTTTCAACATTCTTCGCAATTATATATAGTTTTAACGGATAGAGTGCCCCTGCTGAAGGAGCTGTCCTATATCCTCTTTTATTGGTAATACCCTGAGCAGCCCATAATAACTGAGAAACTTCTTTTAAACTTAGAGGTTTAGAACTGTATCTTCTTATTGATCTCCTATTTTCAAGAGCTCTTTCAATAGATAAATCTCCATTTTTCTTTGGTTCGGGTAGCTTAATCTCAGAATTTTCGGCATAAATACCTATCAAAAAAACAAAACATAAAAATACCAACCATATCTTTTTAAACATAAATCCTACCTCCTTATATTTTTTATTTATTAAAACTTATAGGAGTTTTATATTTTTTCACAACAATAAATGTAGAGATTATAAACGTGGTTATGGTAACAAATTGAATTAAATAATTTGTTGAATCATTAATCAAATTAATTTTTGAGGTGGAATATGCAATTATAAGCGCAAATTCACTGGACTGAGCAAGCCTTAGACCCAGCTCTTTTGAAATTTCTTTTTTTTCATTCATTATATTAAATCCAATATAATAACTAATAGGTTTTAAAACGGTCAATGCAACTACAATGACAAGTCCAGGCAAAATAATATTCTTTGTAACAAGCAAGTCGTAATTAGCTCCAATCGAAAAGAAAAACAAAACAAGAAAGAAGTTCCTCAATGGTTTTAGCCTATCCAGTATGTAAAGGGATAATGGCGATATTGCTAAGCCAACTCCCGCAACAAAAGCACCAATTTCATAGGATAATCCACTTAATTTAGCAATTTCGGATACGAGCAAACACCATCCAAGAGATATTATAAATACATATTCATGAATGACATCATATTTTTTAACTAGTTTCAAAATAGCAAATTTTACTGCAAGATATACTAAAAAAATAAGAATTATTAACTTTAAAATTAACAGCAAACTCCCGGTAATTACATTTTCTAAATTGCCGCTTTTTACTATAATAATGCTTAATATAGCCAGAATATCCTGTATCAATAGTATACTTATGACCATGTTTCCTATATGTTTATGATGAAGGGTATTTGTTGAAATGAGTTTTACACTAACTACGGTACTTGAAAACATTAATGCAGTTCCTGCTATAAGACTATTAACAATTGAAAATCCAAAGATAGAAAGTATACCAAAAACAACGCCCATAAAAAAGAAATTTGATATTATAGTAATCAATGCAGTTTTCTTAAATAGCTGGATTAATTTTGTGGGCTGTAAATCTAAACCCAGCAGAAAAAGTAGTAATATTATCCCGAAGTGTGATATCTGTTCTATATGAGCAGGATTATCAATCAGTTTTAAACCCCAGGGACCGATAATCATTCCCAGAAAAATATATGCCAGAATAACTGGCTGCTTTAATTTTAAAAATAATGTAGCAAGCAATGCAGACCCAACAAATATAATTGATAATTCCAGGATAATGTTATCAAATCCCATAACTTTTCCCCATATTTTTTTCTCAACCTTTCTTAGTTTATCTTAATTTATTATAATAGCTATTTTAAATATTTAAAGAAAGATTTCAATACCGGATGGTTCTATTTATATTAAGTATAAACTCTTGACACTTAATTATTTTATGTATATAATAATATTATAGTATTATATTTAAGTTTATTAAGCTGGAGGCATTTTTTATGAAAAAATTAATTATAATTTTTTTATTTGGCATAATTCTAATTACTGCAGTATACGGCCAAAAAAATTCTATTTTAGCTGTTACAAGAAAGAAAGATAAAAATGTTATTCTTTATCCCGACGGGACGTGGAAATATATGAAAGAATCCATAAAAATTGACAATGAGTGGAAATTAGAAAAACAGGGTTCAATAAAAATAACCAAATATAAAATTGAGAAAAACAACTTTATTTTTAATACAATCTATAACAACTCCTCAAATAATTCATATGAAAAAATTTTCCTTAAAATTTCACTTTATAATTACAATAATAAGTTAATTAATACAAAAGAAAAAGCTTTAAACGGCAATGCCGATCCAGGAAGCACCAAGAGGAAAAAAATAACTGTACCATATAAAGGAACTGCTCCAACAAAGGTTACAATAGAAATTAGCAAAGCAATAACAAATTAAAATATTTTAAAATAGTAAATATATATTCCTTTAAATAAAAGTCATCATCTATTTTCACTTGTAACTGATATCAAAAACTCTATAATTTATAATAAATAGGAGGAAATTATGAATATAATATTACTTGGAGCAGGAAGAATAGGAAAGGCTATTTCTAAATATCTGAATAATAAGTATAATTTGACAATTATTGATTTTTCATCAAAAAATCTAAAGGAAGTTGAAAATTACGGAAAATCTCAGAAATATAAAATCAAACAAAAAGATGATATTTCCGGATTGATAAAAAATCATGATCTGGTAATTGGATGTCTGCCGGGAAGTCTCGGTTTTGATACTATGAAAGCATGCATAGAAATGCAAAAAAATTTAATAGATCTCTCTTTTATGCCTGAAAACTGCTTAAAGTTAAATGATAAAGCCAAAAATAAAAATATAACTATTATACCGGATGCCGGTTTCGCTCCAGGCTTGAGCAACATTTTTGCTGGAAGACTCTATAATAAATTCGAAAATATTGATGAGATCGGTATAAGGGTTGGAGGATTGCCTGTAAAGAAAAAACCTCCTCTTAACTATAAAATAACCTGGTCTCCTTATGATTTAATTTCTGAATATATAAGAAAAGCAAGATTAATTAAAAATAATGAAATTATTGAAATTGATCCGCTTGAAATCATAAACAAAGTTAAAATAAAAGATTACCGCTTCGAAGAATTTTACAGCGATGGCCTTCGAACTTTATTGCATAATTTGGATATAAATAACCTATGGGAAACTACACTCAGGTGGGAAAATCACCTGGCAAAGATGAAAGTTTTAAGAGATTTGAACTTTTTTAATAAGAAGAATTTAGATAATACTTTAAATATCATTTCTCCTTTAATGAATTATGAAAGTAAAGATTTTTCTATAATGGAAGTCAAAGGCACGGGAAAAATAAATGACAAACAAAGGGAGATTCGATATTTTCTTTATGATGAAGAAAAGAATGGATTAACTTCAATGTCAAGGGTCACTGGATTTACAGCAGGAATTATTACCGAATTGTTCATTAAATATTCAAATGAATTCGATAAAGGAATCCTGGCTCCAGAAATGATTGGAGAAAACAAAACACTGCACGATGAAATTATCTCAAAACTAAAGGATAACGACATACACATAGAATATATTCTATAGTATAAAACTTCCGGAGATACTACCGGAAGTTTTATACATTTTCTTCAAATTAACCTATTATTCAAAAAATCTTTTAAATACCTCTGTTATGTAATAATGATCTTTAATTCCCCCGGTTTCTCTTATTGAATGCATCGCCCATAGGGGATTCCCCACATCTACAGTTTTAACATTTAACAGTGAAGAGGTCATAGGTCCAATCGTAGAACCTGATTTCATATCCGAACGGTTGGCTAATCGCTGAAA
The DNA here is from genome assembly GCA_964565585.1 of uncultured bacterium. Classification (GTDB taxonomy): domain Bacteria; phylum Macinerneyibacteriota; class Macinerneyibacteria; order Macinerneyibacteriales; family Macinerneyibacteriaceae; genus Macinerneyibacterium. The sequence continues at coordinate 4,453 of CAZMFS010000016.1, read as the reverse complement.
AGGAACATCGGCATCTTTACAGAGCTTCTCGAAATAAGAAGCAGTTTCAGAAGTTGTTGCATATCTAAAATTTGCATTTAATTTAACTACAGGTCCTTTGTTTATTATAGGGGTATAGTTACTATCGTGTTTATCGCTGAAATTTGGATGCAATGCATGAGCCTGATCTGCTGATATTAAAAAAGAATTTGATATAGCCCTGAAATAATCCTGTCGATCCCCTCCTTCAGCAATAATAAGTCTTTCAAGTGTATCCCTTAAAAAGTTTGAATTTGCTCCCTGATATGTTCTGCTTCCTATCTCTTCATTATCATAAAAAATTCCAATATTTGTATACTTATAATCCTCATCCTGTGTTAAAGCTTCAAGTATAGAATGACACATTGCTAAATCATCCATTCTGCCTGATGTTATAAACTCATCCTCTATACCTGTTAGTTTTGGGGAGGTAATATCATAAAGAAATAGATCAAGTTCATAAATATTTTCATATTTAGTATTAATTTTATCAGCAACTAATTGCTTTAAATAGTTTTTATCTTCATCACTACTGTCATCTTTTTCTGTGGAGATAATAGCCGGAAGATGTTTTTGCTTGTTGTATTCAAAACCTTTGTTAACCTTTCTATTCATATGAATTGCCAGATTGGGTATAATTGCCATCGGCTTTTCAAAATTTATCATTTTGGATACGATTTTATCATTTTCTTCGATAGTTACTCTTCCGGCAATAGATAACTCCCTGTCAAGCCATGTATGAACTATCGGTCCACCATAAACTTCCGTGCCTATCTTTATATAATTGTGCTTTTTTATTACTGCCTCATTTTTTATCTTAAGAAGAGGACTGTCAGTATGAGCTCCAATTAAATTAAAACCTCTTTCAACATTATTTTCTCCATATGTAAAAGCAATTACAGCAGAATCATTTCTTTGTAAATAATATTTGTTCCCCGGTTTTAAATCCCACCGATCATTTTCATCTAATTTAACGTAATTATTCTCTTCAAGTTTGTCCTTGATATTTTTTGTAGCATGAAACGAGGTTGGGGATTTCTCAATAAAATCTAATAAATCTTTCCCAAGATTCTTATATTTTTCCATAATTCTCCTTTCTTTTTTAAAACTATCATAGTTTATTTAGATGTATAGTCAACCCTTTTTGTTTCGCTTCAAGAAATTATTTCAATATTTTTACATAATAAAAGAATTCCACAGAATAATTTATAAAAAAATAAAAAAGAAAAGTTGATTTAATTGATAAAAAAAGGAAAAGAAGATATAGTTGGCAGAAGGAAAGGCAATAAGTTTTGCCTTTTTCTATATCTTCCTTTCGAATTCCACTAAATAAACAAGCTACAATGCATTTTGTTCCATTTTTTATTTAATTACTTTATAAAATCAATATTATATCCCTAAAAGTGGATATAAATAAAAAAATCGGGACCATACAGTCCCGACTTCAGATGATTCTTTCTATTAAAAATAAAAAGAATCATCAACCCCAATTTTTCCCCCAATTGAGTAGTTTCATTAATATATACGAAGAATGAGTCTAATGTTGCAAATTATTTCCTATTTTATTATATTTATGCTGGATATCAAAATATTTATGATTATATCAATATATTGTATCTTTGGAGTATCTATGATTTTCAAAATTTTTTTTCACACTTTTTTTACTGCTGTTTGCATAACAGTATTTGCATAAATGCATACATGTATTATATTGCCCTATATCTTTACTTTCTATACACCTGCATTCCTCTCTCTGTCCTTTATCCTTTAAATTCTTGGGGGATTCATTAAGAAGATTTAATTTACTATTTACACCTAAAAATTTCATTAGCTCTTTATCATCATAAAAATTATTAATCATCAAACTATCATCGATACATTTACCTTTATATATTCCATATTTTTTTAAATCTATATCCTCTCCACAGGTTGTTATTTTTAAATTCCAGTTTTGAGCTACTTTATTAATTTTTTTAGCTATATTAAATTTATCATTTTCTGAAATAATCCGGTATTTTATTCCTTCTCTTTTTAGATTATTTCTTACCTTTCTATATTTTTCTATGTCTGCATAACTAAAAATAAATCTGTTTGTATAATTTTTAATTTTTTCTCCAATAGCCTGAATTTTTTTTATTAAATCTTCTACATTAATATTTTCTGTCAGAATAAGAGGATCAAACCTCCACAATACCTTATCTTTCCCTATTTTTTTTGAAAGCTTCTTAAATGATTCTATTCTTTTCTTTAAAGAAGGTAGATTAGGTTCCAATCCCTCCCTTTCATAATCATTTACAGTATAGAGAAAATAATAATTATACCCCATTTTATCTATTAGATTTAGGTATTTCATAAAAGGGGATGGATTTTTTGTCCAGAAAACAATTAATCTAAGATTATCAAAAGAAATTGTTTTTTTGTTACCGTTAAAAGGATTTATCCATTTACAGTACCCTTTTTTTAATTTATCGATAATCCACTCACCATAAAAAGCGGGAACATCAGTTGCTCTGCTTGCAGATATTATAACTGGTTTATTTTTGTTCATATCTACTTTTTATTATAGTTGTTTCCAATATCCCATGCTTTTGCAATAAAATCACCTATAGAATAATAACCTTTCCAGCTAAATGTTATGGGATTAACTTTCTCAATATCAATTTCTTCTCTTGTTAAAGCTTTTTCATCTGCATATGTTTCAACAATTTCTCCTATTATTATATCATCCGATCCGGTATCTTTTATAACCTTAAAAACTCTGCACTCTATATTCACGGGACATTCTTTTATCATCGGGGCAGTTTTAAGATCGCCATAAAAATTATCAAAAATATTTGATTTATCAATATTTTTACCGGAATTTATCCCGATATAGTCTGTAATTTCTATCATATCTTCATTAGGAAAATTTATGCTAAATGTTTCATTTTCATATATACCTTTGGTTGTTATATGACCGGAGTTAGCCCCTATTGCAACCATACCTGGATTCATATTAACAACTCCAGCAAAAGCAATAGTCATATAATTTGGTTTACCTTCAAAATTGGCTCCCACAATTGTTACAGGAAATGGAAACATGTTCGGTTTTACTCCCATTTTTTTCTTTTTCATATAAACCTCCTTTTTAATACTAATATATAAGTTATCCCAATTATAAAAAATATCAATCAAAATCTCTTTTTGTTTTTTAACCTAAATAAAACAAAATAATATTTGACATCCAGAATTTTATATTTCAAGATAATTATAAATAATATGAGGTGTTTTATAATTTTTAAAGAATATATTTCAAAACTTCTACTATCTTTTATAATTTTAATTTCTTTACACCTTTTATTAAATCCGATTTTTGCTAACAATACAGATATATTTTCTAGTTACAAATACAGATATTGCAAAAAAGATTCGATCTTTAATACTGACTACCCCTTTATTATTAATCATTTAAATGCAATAGATAAAAATAAGAGGTACTTCTATAACTATAAAAAAAACACCTTTTTTCAAACACATCTTTCAACTAATATGTTGAAATCAATATATCATACAGTTCCTTTTATCCCCCAGGCTCCCTATGGAAACTGGAATGATAGAAGGCAGTCAAGTGCCTGTGAGGAATCATCTGCGCTAATGGCAATAAAATGGTCTTACAATGCAAAATTAAGTAAAAATGAAGCACTTGCAAGAATAATTGATATTGCTAAATTTGAAGAAAAGAATTATGGAAGTTATTATGATACTTCTGCAGAAGATACAAAAAAAAGAATATTTAATGAATATTTTAATTATTACAATGTTAGAGTAAAAAATGCTGCTAACCCTGAATTAATTATAAAAGAATTAAATAAAAACCGAATAGTGATTGTTCCTGTAAATGGACAGAAACTCGATAACCCCTACTTTACCCCTCCAGGTCCCGAAAGGCATATGCTTGTAATCAAGGGCTGGGATAATTATTCTCAAAATTTTATTACAAACGATCCGGGTACAAGAAGAGGAAGAGATTTTACATATCACCGTGATAATCTATTTTCAGCTATAAGAGATTATAAATCCGGTTATAAACTTCCAATTTCTAAAAGTAATAAGGTTATGATCATAGTTGAGAAAAGTTGTTATCAAAACTATTGAATAAAATAATATTAATACAAGTACAACTAAAATATTGATTGAAATATCCAAAAAAACTATTATTATTAAGGATAGGGTTAATAATTAAATTAATAAAAGAAAGGAATATTTATGAAAGATTTTCTTAAAAAGACTTTATTAACAGGTATAGGTATAGCTTCCTTAACAGGAGAAAAAATAAAAGAATTAGGTGAAAAAATTGCCAAAGAAAGTAAGATGTCAGAAGAAGAGGGAGAAAAATTTGTAAAAGAAATTATGGAACAGTCAAAGAAAACAAAAAAGAATATTGAAAAAAAAGTTG
>CAZMFS010000015.1:0-15070 GCA_964565585.1 uncultured bacterium | reverse complement strand
AGGAAGTATTACTCCTAAGGTTAGATTTAAAAAGATGAAAAACTATCCAAATCCATTTAATCCAGAAACGGATATTGTTTATCCTGTTAAAGAAAGTGGACACATCGAAGTAGTAATTTATGATACTAAAGGCAAAAAGATAAGAACTCTTGTAGATGGACATAAAGAAGCTCAAGAATCACTTTATAAAGTTCACTGGAACGGAAAGAATGATAATGGAAAAACAGTTTCAAGTGGAGTATATTACTGCGTTGTAAGAGGAGAAGGATTTAAAGAAATCACAAAGATGGTAATGCTTAAATAAATATTATAAATAAACATAATGGTTATTGGAGGGAGGGTTAAACACCTCCCTCTTTTTTTTTGTTAAATAAATATTTACTATGTGTTTATTATCCTCTAAACTTGAATAGAGATTAACTTTCGAATACTGGAGGATACTATGGGATGTGTAAAAGTTTTTAATGGAAAAATTTATAACGGGAGAAATAACTTTTTAAATGAGATCTTTATTGAAGATAAAAAGTTTAAGCTAAACGCTAATAATTATTCAAAAAGTATAGATTTGGAAGGAAAAACTGTATTACCTGGGTTTATCGATTCACATACTCATATGATATCCGCAGGACTTAATAAACTGGGATTAGATCTTAAGCATAGTAGTTCTCTAGATGAAGTTTTTGCAAAAATAAAAAAGTATCTTAAAAAGGCAAATTCTAATGTTGTTTTTGCCTATGGATTGGATGAAACAAAATTAAAAGAAAAAAGAGCTCCTACCAAAAAAGAGTTAGATGACATAACAAAAAAAAGGACTTTTTATATTCAGAGAATAGATCATCATTCTTTGTTTTGTAATACCGAATTTGAAAAAAAATTTAATATAAAATCTAAAAACGGTTTTGTTAATGCTCAAAAATATGAAAAAATTCAATTAGAAATCTTGAAAAGTTTTACTAAAAAGGATTTTGATAAAGGGCTAAAATTGATGGAAAAAGAAGCTTTTAAAAATGGAGTGACTTCTGTTCATACTCTTGAGGGAATGAAAGGCTTTACAGAAACAATAGATTATTTGCTTGAAAACAGGAATAAATATTCTATTGATTTTATAATTTATCCTCAAATTATGGATTTAGATTATGTAAAAAAAAGAAAATTTGATAGGATCGGGGGGTGCATTTTACTCGACGGTTCTTTTGGTTCAAGGACTGCCGCTTTAAGAGACCCATATGAAGATGATAAAAATAATTTTGGTAAATTATACATTGATGATAAAAAATTATTTAATTTTGCCTTAAAAGCGCATAAAGAAGATATGCAGTTATCCTTCCATGCTATAGGAGATAGGGCTATAAAACAGATTCTTGATATATATACAAAGATTCTTTCAAGATATCCCAAAAAAGATCATAGGCACAGGATAGAACATTTTGAACTGGCTGATGATGAATTAATTCAAAAAGCAGCAAATCTTGATATTCATGTATCATATCAACCAACCTTTGAGTATTTATGGGGAGGAAAAGATCAAATGTATGATAAAAGACTTGGAGACAGAAGATTTCTTACAAATAGATATAATACTGCTAACAAAAAAGGATTAAATTTTGCCTTTGGGTCCGATTGTGATATTACCCCGATAAAACCTTTACTTGGAATTCATGCTGCCACTAATAGAGAAATAAAAAATCAAAATCTATCTCTTAAAGATGCTATTGCCGGCTATAATATTAAAAGCGCAGAAATAGGACTTCATGAAAGCAAAATTGGTTCTATTGAAGAAGGTAAAAAAGCTGATTTTGTTGTTTTAGATAGAGATATTTTTAATATTAATAAATCCGAAATAAAGAATATTCAAATTGATAGTGTTTATAAGAAAGGAGAACTTGTTTACAAAAAAAAGGAGGAATAGATAGATGGAAAATTGGATAAAAGAAAATAAAGAAAGAATTGTTAATGATTTAAGTGATTTTATTGAGATTAAAAGTGTCCAGACTGAAGCAAAAAGGAATATGCCTTTTGGAAAAGGGGTTTCAGAGGCTTTAAAGTATATTCTAAATTATGCCCAAAATATGGGACTTGAAACAACAAACCTAGATAATTATATAGGATATGCAGACTGGGGAGAAGGAGAAGAAATTCTAGGAATTTTATGTCATATAGATGTAGTTCCCCCCGGTTCTGGCTGGGATACAGATCCCTATAATTTAGAAATAAAAGAAGATAGATATATTGGGCGGGGAGTGTTGGATGATAAAGGGCCCACAATTCAAATACTTAATGCAATCAAATACCTAAAAGAAAAGAATATAAAACCCAACAAAAAGGTTAGAGTAATATTTGGAACGAATGAAGAGAGCGGTTGGAAGGGAATTAATTATTATTTAAAAAGAATGCCCGCTCCAGATATTTCTTTTACTCCTGATGCAGAGTTCCCAGTAATTTTTGCTGAAAAAGGGATATTGCATCTGGAATTTTCCTATAAAAAAGAAATGCTTCCTTCTGAGATTGTTAAACTAGAGGGGGGAAATGCGCCTAATATGGTTCCAAATGAAGCCGTTGCTTATATCGAAAGTGATAAAGATTTCATTGAAGAGAACGGAATTGAAATTATAAAACAAAAAGATAAAACAAAAATAATTGCTCATGGGAAGTCGGCTCATGCTAGTCTTCCTCAAAGCGGGGAGAATGCAATTTCTAAATTGATGATATATTTAAATAAAAATTATGATAATAAAATTTTCAAATTTTATAATGATAAAATAGGCAAATCTTATAATGGAGAAAAAATTAATGCAGGATTTGAAGATGAAGAAAGCGGCAAATTAACCTTTAATACAGGTATGTTAAATTCCACCAGCTTTTCAGTGGATATAAGGTATCCTGTTTCAATTGATAAAAATGATTTAATAAGAAAAATAAAGTCCAATTTGGTTTCTGAAATTTCACTGAATATTAAAATGCATAAAAAACCTTTATATGTGAACAAAAAAAGCAAACTTGTAAATTCGCTTATGGGCGTTTATAAAGAAATAACGAATGAGGAATCCGCTCCAATAGCTATTGGTGGTGGAACATATGCAAGAGCTGTTGATAATGCTGTTGCATTTGGGCCTTTATTCCCACATGAAGAAGAAATAGCTCATCAGGCTAATGAATATGTGAAAAAAGATAGTTTCTTTAAATCCTTTAAAATATATACAAGGGCAATAAAAACCCTAACAACCGAATAGAGGGTCATTATTTGACATAAAAGTAAATTGTATATATAATTGAATTGAAAAAGGGGTGGCTAATTTCATGCCTGAGATCACACCCTATGAACCTGAACAGGTAATGCTGTTAAGGGAAAAAAGAGAGAAATTAGCCAGCCTTTTTAGGCTGGCTTTTTTTATTTGCTAAAAAATATTTTGAAAGGAGTATCATATGACACAGTTAGAAGCTGCAAAAAGAAATATAATTACAGAAGAAATGAAGGTAGTATCAAAAAAGGAAAATATAACTTCCGAAAAGCTGAGGGAATTTATCAAGAAAGGTGAGGTTGTTATTCCTGCAAACAAAAATCATACTAAGTTGGATCCGGAAGGTATAGGTCAGAAGCTTAGGGTAAAGGTAAATGCTAATATAGGTACTTCACAAAGAAATGTTTCAGTAAAAGGGGAGCTTGAAAAATTAGAAGTTGTTGAGGATTTAGAAGCCGAATCAATAATGGATTTAAGCACAGCAGGAGATCTGGATAAAATAAGAGAATCGATTATCGAAAATGCTACAATTATGGTTGGCACGGTTCCTATATATCAAATATTAACAGAAAATAGCGAAAAAATTGAAGAAATTAAAATAGAAGATATATTAAATACAATAGATAAACATGGTAGACAGGGAGTGGATTTTATAACTGTACACTGCGGTTTAACCAGAGAGGCTCTTCCATTAATTCAAAATAGAACTATGGGTGTAGTTTCTAGAGGCGGTTCTTTTATTACAAGATGGATGAAAGAAAAAAACAGGGAAAACCCTCTATATGAATATTATGATGATATCTTAAAGATTGCAAAAAAGTATGATATGACATTAAGTTTGGGAGATGGGTTAAGACCTGGTGCCATTGTTGATTCTACAGATGACGCTCAAATTCATGAATTAAATGTTCTTGGAGAACTTACAGAAAGAGCCAGAAACAAAGGAGTACAGGTTATGGTTGAGGGACCTGGACATATTCCTTTAAACGAAATTGAAGAAAATGTTCGAATGCAACAAAGGATTTGTAACAAAGCCCCTTTTTATGTACTGGGTCCGCTAACGACAGATATAGCTCCAGGATATGACCATATAGCAGGTGCTATCGGTGGAAGTTTGGCGGCATTTTATGGAGCATCATTTTTGTGCTATGTTACGCCTGCTGAACATCTTAGGTTACCAACATTGGAGGATGTAAGAGAAGGCGTCATAGCATCTAAGATTGCAGCTCACACTGCCGATTTGGCTAATAACAAAAAAGCTGCATGGAAGAAGGATAAAAAGTTTGCAGAGATGAGACACAATTTTGATTGGAAGGGGATGTTTAGAAACGCTATTGATATAAAAAAACCATACGAATACAGGAAAGAAAGTACAAATTTTGATACTGAAGAATGTTCAATGTGTGGAGATTTTTGTGCTTTAAAAATTATTGAAAAGGAAGTGGAAAAATGAAAATTAGTGAGCTCGGTGGAGAATTTGCATTTATTGAAAGGATTAAAAGAAAAAGCAATAGCAAAGATGTTGTTGTTGATATTGGTGATGACTGTGCTGTTGTTAAAAAAAATAAGAATTGCTATTATCTTTATACCACAGATATGCTTATAGAAGGGGATCATTTTTCACTGGATTATTTTAGCGGAAAACAAATAGGCATAAAAGCAATGGAGAGTAATGTTTCGGATATCGCAGCAATGGGCGGAAAAGTGTTATACGGATTTGTTTCTCTTGCCTTAAAAAATGATACTACAGTAAAGCTGGTAGACAGTTTGTATAATGGAATATATAAAATCGCTGATAAGTATAGTTTTGAAATAATTGGAGGAGACACCACTCATTCTGAAAAGATGGTTGTTAATATAACATTAGTTGGAACGGTTAAGAAAAAAAATTTAAGGTTAAGATCAAATGCTAAACCTGGAGATTTGATTGTTACTTCCGGTCCTTTAGGGGGATCTACTGCAGGATTAAGATTGTTTTTAAAAAAAATTAAGGGGTACAAAAAAGTAAAAAAATATCATACTAATCCGAAAAGTCAGATGGAAAATATTGACAAAATAGTTCCTTTTGCAAAAGCTATGGAAGATGTTAGTGATGGATTAGCATCTGAAGTTAGAAATATTTGTAAAATGAGTAAAACAGGTGCAGTAATATATAAAGATAAAATTCCGCTTTCTAGAGGGATTAGAAAAACTGCAAAAGTACTTGGTGATGATCCATATGAATATGCATTGTTTGGAGGGGAGGATTTTCAGCTCGTGTATACTGTTTCTTCTAAGGATAAAAAAAACATATTTGGTTATGTTGTAGGTAAAATAGTAGAGGGAGATAAAATATATCTTGATGATAAAAAACTAGTTAACTTCGGCTACGACCATTTCAAGTAGATTATTAATTTTTGTAATAAAATTCTTTAATGCTTTCTACAACATAATTAATCTCTTCTTCTCTAAGCTCAGGAAAAAGAGGCAGTGCTAATATTTGTTTGCTTACTTTTTCTGCTACCGGAAAACTACCCTTTTTATAATTAAGATATTTAAAACATTCCTGAAGGTGTAGAGGGATTGGGTAATAAATTTTTGTTCCTATCCCCTTTTCTTCTAGATGCTTTTGTAACTGGTCCCTTTTATCTGATAGAATAGAATAAACATAGTAAACTTCTTGAATGTTTTCTATTAAATAAGGGGTTTGTATTTCTTCGATCTCTTTGAGTTTTTTATTGTAAAGATTTCCAATTTCATTTCTCTTTTTAATGGCATTATCAATATATTTTAATTTTATATTAAGGATTGCTCCCTGAAAAGTATCTAATCTGTCGTTGTATCCTACTTCCTTGTGGTGGTATCTGTTTAACTGTCCGTGGTTTCTTAATGATATAATTTCTTCTGCATATTTTTCCTTGTTGGTAACAACTGCTCCCCCATCTCCATAAGCTCCAAGGGTTTTAGTTGGATAAAAGGAAAATATGCCAATATCACCAATTGCCCCTGCTTTTGTGTTATCAAATTCCATTCCAAAGGCTTCTGCTGCATCTTCAAGAACTGATAGATTGTATTTTTCTGCGATTTCCATAATTTTATCCATTTGGGCAGGTTGTAAAAAAAGATGTACAGGGAGAATTGCTTTAGTTTTATCTGTAATTTTAGATTCAATCTTTGTTACATCGATGTTAAATGTTTTTGGATTTATATCTACAAAAACAGGTTTTGCTCCTACTCTTGTGATTGCACTTGCAGTTGAGAAGAATGAAAAAGGAGTGGTAATTACTTCATCTCTTTCTTTTATACCTAGGGCTTTTAAACCCAAAAATAATGCATCAGAACCGCTGGCAACACAAACAGCTTCTTTTGTATTTGTATAATTAGCAAGATTGTTTTCAAACTCTTCTACTTCCGGTCCTAAGATATACAAACCGTGTTCAAGAACTTTATTTAATGATTTTTTAATTTCACTTTTTATATTATTATACTGTCTTTTGGGTGTAAAAAATGGAACTTTCATATAATCCTCCCTATTTCTTAATATGGATATCCAAGAGGAATACTGATATCTCTTCCTTCCTTGGCGCTTTTATAAATTGCTAATATTAACTCTAAACTTTTTTTCCCTTCTCTCCCATCGGTTGAAGGGTCGTGGCCTTCTTCCAATACTTTTAAGATATTTTCATAATACTGTAGGTGCCCAAATCCGTAAACATTAGGGGGTTCATAATCAGAATTCAAAACTTTTCTGTCTTGTTCTGTTTCATCCTTAAACTCCCATTTTTCGATTTTGTTTAAAGCCATTCCCCCGATTTTAACAGTCCCTTTTTCTCCGATAATCGTAATGGAACCTTCCATGTTTTGGGGATAAGTAAGCATTGTAGTTTGAATAACACCTAATGCTCCATTTCTAAACCTCAAAACAGCAGCGCCGGTATCCTCCGCTTCAATATCTCTTGCAAGAGTAGCAGTTTTTGCGGACACACTGTCAACGGCACCTCCAAACCATTGTACAAGGTCTACATAGTGGCTTGCCTGATTCATAAAGCATCCACCATCAAATTCCCATGTTCCTCTCCATTTAGCCATATCATAATATTCCTGGGGCCTTGTCCAAAAAATAGTTGAATTTATAAAATATATCTCTCCAAATCTATTATCATCGATTGCTTTTTTTAAAGCTTCAATTCCGGGATTTAATCTGTTTTGTTTTACAACAAAAAGATATACGTCGTTTTTGTCACACGCTTTAATAAAATTTTCCGCATCATTCAGCCTAACAGCCATAGGTTTTTCGCTGATAACATTAACTTGATGATTTGCTGCTTCAATTCCCACTTCCGGGTGAGTTCCGCTTGGTGTGCAAATACTTACCAGATCGAGATCTTCTTTTTCAAACATTTCATTATAATCAAGGTAATGAGGTACATTATATTTTTCACCATATTTTTTTGCTCTATCTTTTCTAATATCACATACCGAAGTAAGTTCAAGTTGATTGTCTAAGTTTTTTATTGTTTCAAAATGTTTTTTGCTTATTCTTCCACAACCGACTAGTCCAATTTTGTATTTCATGACACCACCTCTTTTCTTTATTTCTGAAATAATGATAATGATTTATAATAATTTTTCAAGATAAAAGAGCGATTTAGGGTTTTTATTGGATAGTTATTTCAATTATATTTAAAAATATGAAAAAATATAAAAAAAATAATACTTGAAAGCAGATTTTTATATGCTATATTTGAAGCACATAAAAGAAGAAACGTCTGTTTCTCACCTTAACGGCGTGGGCTGTGAGGTTTAGAGGTTTTTAGAAACAGGCGGGGTTTTTACCCGCTTTTTTTATTTTAAGTAAAAAAAAGGAGGTATATCATCGGAAAGAGAAAAAAAACCAAAGCGGAAAAGATGGATGTTAATGATGAGATTAAAACAAGAAAGATGAGAGTTATAGGAACTGACGGTGAGCAAATTGGGGTAATGAAACGTAAAGAGGCACTACATTTAGCCCAGGAGAAAGAGATGGATTTAGTTGAAGTAGCACCAAATGCTAACCCTTCGGTATGCAGAATCATGGATTATGGAAAATTTAAGTATGAACAGAAAAAAAAGCAAAAGAAAAACAGAAAGAAAAACAAAACGCAGCTAAAGGAGATACAGTTTGGTCCTAAAACTGAAGAACATGACTATAATTTTAAGATGGACCACATTGAACGGTTTTTAAAAAAGGGACATAGAGTAAAAGTTGGTATTTATTTTAAGGGTAGAGAGATGGCCTATATAGATCAGGGAGAAGAAATGCTTAGAGATATATATGATGATCTAAAGGATAAGGCCACTATCCAGAAAGATATTGAGAAACAGGGTAGATTAATGTTTATGATAATTGCGCCTAAATAATATAAAGAATAAAATAAATAGAAAGGAGAATATAGTATGCCTAAATTGAAAACAAAAAAATCTGTAGCTAAGAGGTTTAAGGTTACAGGTAATGGTAAAATAAAGAGACATAAAGCGAATAAAAGTCATATTTTGACTAAAAAGAAATCTAAGAGGAAAAGACATCTGAGAAAATCAAAAACAGTTAAAGGAAAAAGGAAAAAAAATCTTAAAAAAATGATGCCCTATAAATTTTAATACAGGAGGTATAAAATGAGATCAAGGAATGCAGTAGCCAGAAAGAAAAGAAAGAAGAAATTATTTAAAGCAACTAAAGGATACTGGGGAGCAAAAAGTAAATTATATAGAAGCGCAAAGCAGGCTTACAGAAAATCTTTATTGCATGCATATAATGATAGAAAAAAGAAAAAAAGAAATTTTAGAAAACTATGGATATCAAGAATTAATGCGGCAAGCAGAAAACACGGGTTAAAATATTCAAAATTTATTCACGGATTAAAAAAAGCCGATGTTGATTTGAATAGAAAGATGTTATCCGAAATGGCTATTCATGATGAAAAAGGCTTTAAGGAATTAGTTGAGGTTGCTAAGAAAGAGTTGAATGGCTGATATTGTTGCCCGAAATAGAAGAGCTAAACATTTTTATGAAATTGAGGATACTTATGAAGCAGGAATTGTTCTTGTCGGTTCTGAAGTTAAATCAGCCAGAGCCGGCAAGATTAGTATAAAAGAGAGTTATGCTAAATTTTTTGATACAGATCTTTATTTGGTAAATTCACATATTTCAAGTTATAAAAACACAGCAAATTTTGGGCACGATGAAAGAAGAATGAGAAAACTTCTTTTACACAAGAGCCAGATTGAAAAATTATACGGGAAAGTTACCCAAAAAGGATATACAATAATTCCTTTAAAGGCTTATTTTAATGAAAGTAACATACTGAAGGTAGAAATTGCCCTTGCAAAAGGAAAAAACATCAGGGATAGGAGAGAAGAGATAAAAAAACGTGATTTGAAACGTGAAATGAAAAAGGCTATGAAGGATAAGTATAAATGAAAAAATTTTTTATTGTTTTATCAGTATTTTTTTTTACAGTTTCAATTATCACTGCTATTACGATACAAAAAAATGTCAGATATTATAATGATACAAAATACCAATTAAATATTCAATTTTCAAAAAATATTACCAATTATAATTTAAGTGTAAATAAAAAAAGTTTAAATATTTATTTAAATGAGAAAATCTTTGGAAATAAAAATTTAAATTTTTTTTTACCAATCAATGTCAAAAAAAATCGTATTTCTATCAAATTAAGTAGCAAGATATCTAGGTATAAAATAAAAAAATATAAAAATATTTTCAATATTTCACTATATAAATTTTCTCATATAAATACAAATGGTAGTAAAAGGAAACCTAAAAAAGAAAACCCTGATGTCAAAAAGGATAGTAACAATGAAAAAAACAAAAAACTCAAGAAAAAAATCATAGATAAAACCAATTTTAATTTAGATAAAAATATCAAAAAAAATGATAAATGGATAGTGTTTATTGATCCCGGTCATGGAGGCAAGGATCCCGGGGCCATGGGCCCTGATGGGACAAAAGAGAAAGAGGTTGTTCTGTCTGTAGCAAAAAAAATAAACAGTTTTTTAAAAAAAGAAAAAAATATTAAAGTCTATTTAACCAGAGACGATGATAGGTTTATATTTTTATCCAAAAGAGCCGAAATGGCAAACAACAAAAAAGCTGATTTGTTTGTTAGTATACATGCCAATGCGATAGCAGGATGGCGTAAAAGAAAAAGAACCAAAGGGGTAGAAACCTATTTTTTAGCCGAGGCAAGTTCTGATAGAGCTCGAGAGGTTGCTATAAAAGAAAATGAAGCCCTAAAATATGAAATGAAAAATTATAAAAACATGAATACCATCGAGGGAATTCTTTTGGATATGGCTGATATGCAATATAAGAAAGAAAGCAGCAAGCTAGCATATGCAATACAAAAAAAATTGATTGATACAACTCATTCGGTTGACAGAGGGGTGCAGCAGGCACTTTTTTATGTATTAAGGTTTGTATCGATGCCATCAGTTTTAATAGAGATCGGTTTTATATCCCATCCCAAGGAGGAAGATCTTTTAACAAGCAAAGATTATCAAACAAAAATAGCTAAAAATATCTCGGAGGGAATCAAGGACTATTTTGAAAAAAGGAGAGAAATTGGTAGAAGATAGTGATTATAAAATAAAGGAAATATACAAAGAAAAAAAATATAATAAACTCGCTAAAAAAATCAACTCTCATTTTTTGCAGTGCTGGAAATGGGGCGAATTTAAATCAAATTTTGGGTGGGAACCCCACAGAATAATAGTAGTAAACAGTGAAGATAATCCTGTTTCAATAGGACAGTTTTTGATTAAGAATTTGCCATTGAACAGATCTTTTGCTTACTTTCCTATGGGGCCCTCTGTAAATTTTAAAAATAAAAAAATTTTAAATAAAGTTTTAAACAGAATAAATCTCTACATAAAAAATAATTTTAAAAAGAATGTTTTTATAAGATACGAAATGCCTATAATTGAACACAAAGATTTTAATTACAATGAAAGCTTCACAAATGGACTTGGTGAGTTCAACCTTAAAAAAGCTCCATATGATATCCAGGTAAGAGACACCAGAAAGCTTAAACTATCCGATGAAAAAACAATCTGGGAAGATGTGTTTAACTCTAATCATAGAAGAAAAATTAGAAAAGCTTTTAAATCTGATGTTTCAATTAAAGATATTAAAAAAAAAGAGGAATTTGATAAATGGTATCAATTAAATAAAAGGACGGCTGAAAGAGGCGGTTTTTTTATCCATCCGTACAGATATTACAAAAAGTATTATGAAAAATTTATTATACAGGATATCTCTAATCTTTATGCAGGTTATTATAATAATAAGATGGTTGCAGGTATTATTGTATCAAACTATAATAACGAAAGTATTTATCAGTACGGGGCATCAAAAAGGTTGAATAAAAATATTTACATTAACGAAGCTCTTCAGTGGTATGCAATTAAGAGGTCAATAAAAAGAGGTTCTGATGTCTATGACTTTTGGGGGGTAGCTCCCGATGAAGATGATCGATCCCATCCATGGTATGGTATTTCAAGATTTAAAAGAAAATTTGGGGGAGAGCACATTCGGTATATAGGAGCATACGATTATCCACAGCATAAAATGCAGTATGAAATTCTTATCAAAATGGAAAAAATCAGGAAGCAATTATTAAAGCTCAAGAAAAAAATTATTAGATAATATGAAAACTTTTTTAGCTCCCATGGCGGGTTATTCTGATAGAGTTTTAAGAGATTTTTGCAGAAATTTTGGCGCTGATATTGTTTTTACAGAGATGATCAATTGTAATACCGTCATAAATGTTCCTAAAAAAGCAAAAAGTTTATTACAGATAGAAGGGGAAGAACATCCAATTGCAGTTCAATTGTTTGGAAGCAAAAGTAGTTTGCTTTCTGAAGCCGCTGCTATCTTGGAAGAATGGGGGGTGGATTATATAGATTTAAATGTGGGTTGTCCTGTAAGAAAGATAGTTAAGACAGGAGCAGGTTCAGCTTTGTTAAAAAATTTAGATCAGCTTAAAAGAATCATCACAAGTATGAGAGAATCAATAAGTAAAGCTTATTTTAGTATTAAAATAAGGGCAGGATGGACAAAAGAAGATCTGGTATATAATGAGGTTGGGAAAATTGCTGAAGAAAATGGGGTAGATTTGATTATTTTTCATGCCAGAACAAGGAGCCAGAAATTCGCTGGTGCTGCAGACTGGAAATATATAAAAGAGCTAAGTAAAAATGTAACTATACCTGTAGTTGGAAATGGGGATATCAAGTCAAAAGATGAAGCATACAAGCACTATGAGAATACTGGCATCTATGGCGTGATGATTGGAAGAAAAGCAATTGAAAGGCCTTATATTTTCAAGGAGATAAAGCTAAATAAAGAAATTAAGTACAGCAAAAATGATATAAAAAAATTTTTACTTGATTATTATAAAAAAGAAATTGAATTAAAAGGAGAATATAAGGCAATAAATGAGATGAGGAAAATAGCTCACAAATTTATAAGAGGATGGAGATATGCAAAAAAATACAGGGAGCTCATAAATAAAACAAATAAATTTGAAGATATAAAAAAAATATTGGAAATTAAAAATGATTGAATTTAAAAATGTTACAAAAAAATTTAAAGATGGCACAATAGGTATTAAAAATGTAAATCTTGAAATAAATAAAAATCAATTTGTTGGAATAATTGGCCCTAATGGATCTGGAAAAAGTACTTTGGCAAGATTAATTAATGGTTTATACGAACCTTCTAGTGGGAAAGTTGAAGTAGATGGGTTTAACACGCTAAATAAGGATAAATTATTTGATATTCGAAAAAAGGTAGGTTTCGTTTTTCAAAATCCTGATAATCAGATAGTAGCGACTACAATAGAGGATGAGATTGCATTTGGACTTGAAAACTTGGAACTGCCACCGCAAGAAATTAATAGACGAATTGATTCTGCCTTAGATTTTATAAATATGATTTCCTATAAGAGAAGGCTTACAACTAATTTAAGTGGCGGACAAAAACAGTTAATAACATTTGCTTCGATTCTTGCAATGGAACCTGAATATCTAGTTTTGGATGAACCCACCTCTTTAATTGATATTGATGGAAGAAAAAAAATCATGAATCTTTTGAAAAAAATAAAAAAGAAAAAAACGGTGCTTTTTATTACTCATTTTCTGGAAGAAGTTTTTATTGCTGATAAGATTTTAGTCTTAAAGGATGGAGAGGTTATATTTTTTGATACTCCGGATAAGCTACTGTATTCAGATAATATTCTGGATATAATTGGGTTTGAACTTCCTACATATTTA
The DNA here is from genome assembly GCA_964565585.1 of uncultured bacterium. Lineage (GTDB taxonomy): Bacteria > Macinerneyibacteriota > Macinerneyibacteria > Macinerneyibacteriales > Macinerneyibacteriaceae > Macinerneyibacterium. Next base: position 1,517 of record CAZMFS010000015.1, on the reverse strand, counting down.
AAGGTTGCCAAAAAAATAGGAATTAAAGAAAAGAAACTAGATTATTCAAATGTAATTTATAAGATAAAGGAAAAAATTAATGAAAATAGAAACTAGAAATCTGGTTTATATTTATCTGGAAGGTTCTCCTCTAGAAACCCTGGCTATAGAAAATATCGATATTAAAATTGAAAAGCATCAGGTAGTTGCGATACTGGGGAAATCGGGTTCTGGGAAATCAACTTTAATTCAACATTTTAATGGATTATTGAATCCTACTGCCGGAAAAGTATTAGTTGATGATAAAAATATAGATGAGTATAATGATATAAACATCGCTCATAAAATTGGACTTGTCTTCCAATTTCCCGAAATTCAGTTGTTTGAAGAAACAGTCTATGATGATATTGCTTTTGGTCCAAGAAATTTAGGATGGGATGAGAATGAAATAAATAATTCTGTACTTTGGGCGGTTAATAACTTCTCTCCAGAGATAAAAGATAAGTTTGACAAATCGCCTTTCGAATTAAGCGGTGGAGAAATGAGAAAAGTTGCTATTTGTGGCATACTGGCAATGAAACCAGATGTTTTATGTTTTGATGAACCAACAGCTGGCCTTGATCCCAAATCAAAAAACGAGTTTTACTCATTGATAATGAGATTGCATAAAAAAGGATTACAGGTTGTTTTTATCACCCATGATATTGAAGATGCACTTGAGTATGCAGATCGGATAATAATTATGGAAAATGGCAAAATCGCCGAGGATTTTCAAAAAGTAGAATTAAAAAAGAACATGGAAATTCTATTAAAATATGATTTTGATCTACCTCAATATTATAAAATATCCAAATATCTTTCAGAAAATATCGATTTTCCAAAATGTTATAATGAAAAACAGTTGCTAAAAAATATTGATAATAAGGTATAAAAAAATTAATCAAGCAAACAAAAATCAATGTAAAAAGAGATTAAAAAACCTAATTAATAAATTTTTAAAATTTATTCACAGTTTTATTTTCGAGAGTTTTAAAGAAGATTGCAAGTCTGGATTGTAAAATGATCCGATTTTCAACTATTGAGTAGTTTTTTATATTTAGTATTTTCTGAAGTAAAATCTTCTCAAAACAATTGGCAATTGTAAATCAACATTGGTGTTAATATATATTACTTGACACACCTCAGAAAAATGTTATTATTCATGTCGGTGAAATAATGGATATAACAAGAGAAAAGAAAATTGATTTATTTGAGATATATAGGGGTCTTCTAGCTGATAAACAGCAGGAATATTTTAGATTATATTATTTGGAGGATTGGAGTTTGGGAGAGATAGCTAGTTATTATAATATTTCTAGACAGGCTGTCTTGGCTGCTGTTGAAAATGCAATTAGCAATCTTAAAACTTATGAAAATAAGTTAAAACTACTGGATAAAAAAAAGGAATATAGAAAAAATATAAAGAGGCTTGAAAATGCAGTAAAATCAAAAAAAAAGAAAAAACAAATATTAGATATAATAAAGGAATTAAGGAGTAT
>CAZMFS010000014.1:0-15334 GCA_964565585.1 uncultured bacterium | reverse complement strand
GGAATATAGAAACAAACCTGTAATTGTAGGAGCAGATCCTAAGAAGGGAAACGGAAGAGGTGTTGTTTCAACCTGCAGTTATGAAGCAAGAAAATACGGGATTCATTCGGCGATGGCAATATCAATAGCCTATAGGAAATGTCCTAACGGTATTTTTGTTAGGCCCAGATTTAAAAGATATGAGGAGATATCTCTTAAAATTATGGAAATTTTTAAGAATTTTACTCCTGTGATCGAGAAAATAAGTATCGATGAAGCTTTTCTCGACATGACCGGATGCGAGCACTTTTATGATTCTTTAAAGGATATGGGCAATAAAATTAAAGATAGGATAAGAAATGAGTTTGGATTAACTGCAAGTGTTGGTATAGCATCAAATAAATCTATTGCCAAAATAGCTTCGGATCTGGATAAGCCGAACGGATTGACTATTTGTCCAAAAGGAAAAGAAAGAGAATTCCTTTCAGAATTATCACTTGATAAATTATGGGGTGTCGGAGAAAAAACATTGCAAAAGTTAAATAAAATGGGATTTAATAAGATAAAAGATATAGCACAGCTTTCTGAAGATATAATGAAAAGTAAATTTGGAAAACATGGAGTGAGCTTATGGCGACTTGCAAATGGAATAGATAATAGAACAGTTAACAATGAAAGTGATACAAAATCAATTAGTGAGGAATGTACTTTCAAAAAAGATATCGAGGATTTTGATATTGTAAACAAAAAAGTTGTATCTATATCTGATAGGGTGGCAAGAAGATTAAGAAAGAAAAACTTCTGGGCAAAAACTATTTTTATAAAAATTAGATTCGAAGATTTCGATACATATACCAGAAGGAAAACCCTGGGTGATTATTTTAAAGATAGTTCTACTTTAATAAGATATTCAAAAATGCTTTTTGAAGAGTTTAAAAATGCGGATAAAAAAATAAGATTGATAGGATTGGGTGTTTCTAATTTAAAGAGCAGAAAAAAGTATAAACAGCTAAACCTTTTTAAAAAGAATGAAGAAAAGTCCAAACTAGACAAAGTTCTAGATGAAGCAAAAAAGAAATTTGGAAATAAGATAAATAGAGGTACAGATTTTTCTAATTAGTTTATTTCTGTTCTTTTATATCCTTTAGTTCATCATGTATTTTGAAGAATACTATAGCAATTTCCAGCCAAACTCTTGTAATCAGTAATTCTATTATTATAAATAGTGGGGCAAAAATTAATAATGATAATATCCCCCATCCAAAACTTTCAGAAAATCCTATTATTATAATTATCAAAGCAGTTATTCCTATTCCTATCATGCATAAACCGTATAGAAATCTTATAATTTTTGGAGTAATAAAATCCGAAAAAGAAAAATCAAAAAGATTATTAATAAAGCTTTTTGTTTTCATAAATCCTACCTTTCCCTTTACTTTAAATATATTTAATTATTGAATTAATACAAGTTTATTGAAGCAATTAATTTCTTTTTTATAAAAGGGGGATATGGATTTATTAATAGATTATTGTGTTAAAAAATCAAAAATATTTGATAGTCCCGACATATCAGTTTTGTATAGCTCAGTATATTTGCATTTTTTACATGTAATTGCAGTAAACTTTTTGGTTTGAATATCAAAAATTTTTGAAAATAATCCCCCGGTTGTACTGATTTGACTTATTTCATAAGATTTACTTTTACATTTTGGACATTCATAATCAATATTGTTCATAAGTACTCCCTCCTTTTATAAAAATTACCACATTATAAGGGTGTTGCAATTACTTATTTTCTAAATACCTTGTATTATGATGTCACAATTTTGTTTTAGTATATTATTATCAGGTGATTTTTTAAATCTACTTGATTTTTTACCGATTATTGGCTATTTTTATATACAAGGAATGGGAGGTAACTATGAAGAAAAGATATTATATATTGATAGTTGTATTTTTAGTGGGATTTTTGTTTAGTTCTTGTGATAGTAGCCATAAATTTTCTACAATTGGAAAGGAATATGATCTATTGCTTTTTGCAGATAATAAATTTTATAACCCAAGAAAAGAGATGATAAGAGAAAATCTTTCAGATAGCGTTTATTTTACCCGTTCTGAAAGCAAATTTCGTGTAATGAAAAAAAATATTGAAAAGGCTTCTAGAATGAAGAAATATAAAAACATTGTTTTTATAGATGATATAATGAATACTGATGATGTAACAAAATATGTGACAGATGTTTTGGGCAGAGATAAAGTATATGAAACCGATAATATAACCATTGCTCATAAAAAGAATGTTTGGGCAAAAGGACAAACTGTTGTATTTGTTCTTATAGCTGGCGAGGAATCATTTACAGAATCAAGGATAGAAGAAGCAATTGCTGAAGCAGGACAGGTTATAGAGGAAAATGTACAGAAAAGGATAAAAGAGGAAGTATTTAAGGAGTCGGAAAATAAAAAGTTAGTAAAAAAAGCAAAAGAAAATGTGGATATTGAGCCTTATATACCGGAAAGGTATTTTTCATTTAAGGAAAAAAAGAATTTTTTATCGGTAGTTACAAGGGCCCCCGATAGACTTTTCTTTTTTTATAGAGAAGAGTTTTCTGTAGGTCAGCAGATTAAGGAAGATAAAGCTGTTGAATTAAGAAATCGGGCAACAAAGAAATATTATGACGGGGATGTAGTTTTTACTGAAATGAAGGAATGGAAAAAGGAAAATCCGGATAAAAATTATTTTTATGATTTTAAAGAGATTGAATATAAAGGTGATAAAATATATAAATTGCAGGGATTGTGGGAAAATAATAAAAACTATCGGGGCGGAGCGTTTGTAACATATTTTTATAAAGATAAAGAAGGTGAATATGTTTATTTGTTTGATGCAATGCTTCATAATCCCGGTGAAAATAAATGGCCCTATATAAATAAGATGGACATGATTCAGAGGAGAAATGCTGAAATGATGATCGACAAATCGAGTCAAACGGAAGAATAAAGTATGCCGTACAAAAAATTTCTAATACTGACCGGAATTGTTCTGCTAATAATAGCAGATAACTTTGCAATCTCTGAAGCTGATGAAATATTATATTACAATTTACTAAAAACAAAATATGAAGAAATTATTGATTATCCTGATTCTAAAAAAGTATCATGGGTAAAAGAGGAAAATTTAAATAATTATGAGTGGGAATACAATTTAGAAAATTTAGTAAAGAAGTACAATAATGAAGAAGAAGGTTTCTTTTTTTTAAATAGATTTTACCTATATGATTCCGATGTTTTTTATGGTAGAGAGAATATTCCTGAAGCAAGAAGTAAACCTTTATTTCTGGGAAACAACTACAATTTAACATTTAACAATCAGCTCTTAAAAAGCGATGATTACGTTAGAAGAGAAGGAAATATCAGAAATAGTTTAAGTGTAATTTTTAAAGAAAAATTTAATGATTTTATTTTAAAGGGCGATTTTACCTTAAAAACAGGTGAAAATTTAAATTCCCAAAATAGTTTTTTTAAATTTAATAGAGTTAGTCTAATAAAGAATAACAGTTTTTCAATGACTGTAGGTGAAATTAACCCTTATTTTGATGAACTTACTCTTGATAAATCCAATACACCAATTACCGGTGTGACCTTAAATAAAAAATGGGCTAAAACGGAGCTTGAATTTGTTGCTGCAAGACCCGATATTCCCTTAGAGTTTGGCTATGAAAGCCCGGACAGTGTAATTATTGATGTAGATAAATGGCAAAAGAATAAACCCTATATTTACTATTTTAATAAACCCTATAATTATTTTGATTTTTCTTCAAATGATTTGCCGGTTTTTGTATATGCATATAGAAATAATGAAGTTATTAATATTACTGATGATTGTATTATTAATCATTCAGAGGTTATTATTCCTGAATCGTTAATGAATTCGGATTTTAAGAAAATTAAAATTGAGTATGATCAGCAAGGAAAAAATCAGCAATTAACATATCTTAATGCTTTTAAAGTAGATAGAAAAATAGGAGAAAATACCAAACTAGAATTGTCTTATGTAGATCTTCACAATGATACTCATTCTGTTACAAATTTATCTTCTTCATTTGCTCCCTTTGATTCAAATATATGGAATTTAAGTTTTAAAACTAAAATTTCAAATTTAAAAATTCGAACAAAAGTTTATCAATCCAAAATTATACCCGATGATTATGAATACAATAGAAGAGAAGTTGATTATATATATAACTTTAAAGCTGCTTATTCCGCTGACAAAGTTAGGATAGGGTTTGAATATTCCTGGCTCGGAGCTGATTATCTACTGAATGTGATCTCATTAACCGATAAGTGGAAGTTAATTGAGGATTCTAATGCTGATTTTAGATGGGACTATCAGAATAAATTTGGCGAACTGGGAAATGAAGTTTATAAATTTAAGTGTGCTTATGGAAATGATATCAAGCAGGAAATTAATGCTTTTTATAAGAAAAATCTTGTAAGCAATTACAAACAATCTGAATATGCAAAATATGATAGATTTTATCTCCCCTACTATAGCAATTCTGGTGATGAATACAGGTTGTACGGAGAAGGAGTAGATGATGGCAAAAAAACAGTAAATTTAAACTATAATCTTTCAATTTATGATATTATTTTTGCATTAAGCTATAAAAAAGTAGATGATGAAAAACTCTATATTTCACCTTTAAAAAAGGATTACAGCATATATGGTGCTTCATTGATGTTTGTGAACAGCAACTTAAACATTAAAACTAGCTATGAAAGCAAAAATAATTTTGTGTATTATTCTCCATCAGAGAATAATTTTGTCAAACAGCAGGATGATAATACTTTTAAAATTAAATTTAACTACAAAAATAAAACTAATATTTATAAAGGATTTTACTTAAAGTTGGATAATGAATTTAAATATGTAAACGATGCAGATTCGATTTATCAAAATAAAGATTGGTTTTTTAAAAATTTTATAATTGAAGATATGGATTATGTTGATTCAGATTTTTATAAAAATAGGTTGTACACAGAATTATTATACCAATTTGATGATAAAAATTATATTTCTGTATATTATGATTATGAAATCTTAAATGTGAATGATGCTATTTCAAAGAAATCCCTTGATTATAAAAAAACAATTCGAGGTATTAAGTATTATAATAATTTTGGTATTGAGGACATTTTCCTTGTAGCATTTTATGATGAAAATGAACTTTTCTTTGATAGCTTAAATAAATATAACTATACCAGAAAAGATATAGGAGCTTTAATTCAAATAAGATTTTGAATCTTTTATAATGAAATATTAAATCTATTAAAAAAAGAATCCGGGATTTCCCCGGATTCTTTTATCTATCGTATTTATCTTCTACCCTAACAATATCGTCTTCTTCTAAATAGTCTCCCATTTGTACTTCGATAAATTCAGTTTCTTCTATACCTTCAATTGTATGCAACTCTTCTTTTGGTATATGTATATAATCTCCCTTTTTTACCTCGAAGGTTTCTTCTCCAAGAGTCATCCTTGCCTTTCCCTTAACAATTATCCAGTGCTCCTCTCTTTTATGGTGGTATTGAAGTGAAAGTTTTTCTTTGGGCTTAATTTGTATCCATTTTGTTTTGAATCCTTTTTCCGAAGAATTTAACAACGATGCAAATTGTCCCCAGGGTCTTTCTTCATCCGGATGAGCTTCTGTTACCTGAGGATGCTTTTTGTCCACTTCATTAAATACTTTTTTAACTTTTTGAGAGTTGTCCAGATCCGAAATTAAAAGCATATCCTTTGTATCAATAACTGCAAGATCTGAGACGTTGATCATGCTGACATATGGTTTGCTGGTAAATACAAGGTTGTTTTTACTTTTAATGTTAAAATCTTCTGCAGATTTTATAATATTGTTGTCGGAAGGATCGAGAAGATCTTTTAAGGCCTTCCAGTTTCCTATATCACTCCAGCCAAAATCCCCTTCTACTACAGCCATCTTATCCGTTTTTTCCATAACTGCATAATCAACGGAAATGTTTTTTACTCTGGAATAAGTTTCTTTCTTTTTCCCGGGATTTGCTTTTAATTCATTATAAAAATTATAGAGTTCTTCATCTAATTTCTTAATTTCATTTATAAAAGTATTCTTTTTAAATATAAACATTCCGGCATTCCATAGGTAATTTCCACTATCGAGATACTCTTTTGCAACTTTTTTATTTGGTTTTTCAACAAATCTTTCCACTTTATATTTACGCTTTGATATTTTTTTATCTTTTTTAATGTATCCGTAACCTGTTTCAGGATAGCCCGGTTTTATTCCAATGGTTACTATATAGCCTTTTTTAGCTAATTCTTTTGCATCATTAAATCTTTTATGATATTTTTTAGTATTATTTATGAAGTGATCCGAAGGAAGAACCGAAACTATTTCTTCATCATCAACATCTTTAAGAGCATATAGAATTGCAGGAGCAGTATTTTTTCCTTCCGGTTCAATTGCTATTTTATCTTCTCCATATAAATTAATTTCTTTTAAATTATCAATTAGTTTGTAGTAAGTTTCTTTACCACTAATAACTATAAAATTACTGCTATCAAGCCTTTTTATAGTTTCCTGAATTAATGAATTCTCAGAAAATAAATTTAAAAACTGTTTGGGCTTTTTCTTCCTGCTTAAAGGGAAGAGTCGGGTGCCACTTCCACCTGCTAATATCAAGTGTTTCATATAACCACCTCCATAATCGATTACCTTAATAATAACATAACTGGTATTCTTTTTAAAGAGAATACATTTAATATGTTTTAATCTGGTTCTGTTAAAATATATTGGAGGTTGTTAAATTATCTTTAATACTCTTGCAATTAAGTAATAATTTGCTATCATATTTATATGATAAAAATGAATCATCTCTATAAAACTTATTTAAAAACATGGCCAGCTTTGAAAAATGTTAATCTAGAAATTGATAGAGGGGAATTTGTTTTTTTAACAGGACCTTCTGGAGCAGGTAAAACTACCTTTCTGGAAATAATCTATCTCGAGGAGCTACCTACCAGGGGAGATTTGTATCTCTTTGGAGATAAAATAAAAAAATACTCATACAATAAAAGGGCAAAATTAAGACAAAAAATGGGTGTCGTTTTTCAAAATTTTAAGCTTCTTTTTTATAAAACAGCATATGAGAATCTTGAATTAGCAGCAAATGTAGTTGGTTTTTCACCACAAAAAGCACATAAAAGAATTCTTGAGGTATTGAATCAGATGAGATTAAGTCACAAAATAAACACTCCAATATATCAGCTTTCTGGTGGCGAGCAGCAGAGGGTGGCAATTGCCAGAGCTCTGGTAACTCACCCTGATCTTATATTAGCAGATGAACCAACGGGAAATCTGGATCCTGCAATATCAAAGTCAATTATTAAGGTTCTTGAACAAATAAATGCCCGGGGAACAACAATTATAATGGCTACTCATGATTATGATCTTGTAAATAATTATTCATACAGGAAACTGCATATTAGTAAAGGTAAAATATATGAATAAACTATTTTATCTTATTAAATCAGCTTTTGTGAATATTTATCACCACAGAAGAATAGCATTTTCACTTGTTCTTTCTCTTATTATATTAATTTCTATTAATCTTTTTTTACTTATGGCAAATAACAACATACAAAACATATTGAAAGCATTCAATAAAGACCTTAGGGTGGAGTTAATATTAAAAAAAGATACTGGAAGTAATGCTATAAGTAAAAACATCAAAAGTATAAAGGATAATAATCTCATATCGGTTGAAGAAATTGTGGTTAATGATGCAGCGGAAAACTTAAAGAATTTTGTTAATTCGAGCAAGGTAATTGAAAAGATATATCCCTTATTGGATAAAAACCCGCTCCCCCCTACGATATCAGTGAAAATAAAATTTAATAAAAGATCTATTCAAAATATTGACAAATTTATTAGTAGGGTCAACAATGACACTATATCCACAATAATATATCCGGAAGAATGGTTTAGTAGATCATTAAGAATCTCAGTTTGGAGTGAATATGCTGCTTATGGATTAATTGCACTTTTCTTTATTTTAACCTATATATTATGGATTCATATATTTAAAGTTTCACTATTTTCTGTGAAGAAGGAAATTGAAATTATGGAAATCGTTGGAGGCACAAAAACCTATATAAAGACTCCTTTTTTCCTCGAATCAATAGTTTATGCAGTTCTTTCATTTGTTATTTCAATTGGAATCCTGAGGTATCTGTATGTGGGGATTACTAAATTATTTGATAATATTATATTTTTATATCCAAAACAGGTATTGTATGCTTTTGTCTTAACCTTTTTTATAACATTATTGGGAACTGAAAAAGCAATAGGAAAATTTTTTAAAAAATGATCAAAAAAGTTGCTTATCTTATAATTTTAATATTTTCTTTACTTTTCATTATAAAAGCGGATATTAAAAATGAGATTAAACAAAAAGAAAGCGAATTAAATAAAATTGAAAGTCAAATTGAAGAATCTAAAAAACAAAAATCTCACTTAGCTCAAAAAGAAGGCAAAATATTAAATTATCTTAAAAATTTAAGGGATAGAACTCAAAGCGTAAAAAAAAGAAAAAATCGATATAAAGCACGATTAAATAGTGTTAATAAAGAACTAGAAAAATTAAGTAAGGAGATTGGAAAGCTGGATACAAGATTAAAGGATCTTCAAAAAGTATTAGCTAAAGTTGTGGAAGATAGTTTTATTAATTACGAAAAATCAAAAATCAAGGATTTGATGCCTAATTTGGGGATTAAAAGTAAAAAAAGTGAAATACTTTTAAAAATATTTGGAGAGTATAACTATATTCTTCTTAAAGAAACCGAAAATGTACATGATGACTTAAGAAAAAAGATTGAAAAAAAGAAAGAGATAAAAAAGAAAATAAGACTAAATTATTTAAACTTAAAGATATCGGAAAAAAAGCTACATCATCTGGAACAGGTAAGAGAGAAATCTTTAAACGAAATTAGAAATAAAAAAGAGTACTATCAGAATTTAATTGCCGAGCTGAAAAACAGGAAAAAAGAATTAAATGGTTTAATAGATAAACTTGAAAAAAGAGCTAAAAAATATTATTCGGATATAAATTTTCAAAGCCTAAAAGGAGAGCTTATATGGCCTGTTGATGGAAAAATTTATCAGAATTACGGAAAGATTGTTAATAAAAAATACAACACTCAAATTTTTAATGAAGGCATTGATATTAGCACTAACTATGGGGAAAAAGTTAGTTCTGTTGCCAATGGACTTGTAGTTTTTGCCCAGCAGTACAAAAGCTTTGGTAATATGGTTATGATAGACCATGGGAATGATTATTTTAGTATTTATACAAATTTGTCCAAACTAAGTGTTAATAAGGGAGAGAAAGTAACAGCGGGACAAATTATCGGTGTAGTTGGAAACGATTTAATAAACGGTAAACCTATTCTTCATTTTGAAATTCGGAAAAAAAGATCATCTCTCTCTCCACTTTCCTGGTTAAGATAATTTTATACAAAATTGAAACATATCATCGTTTTAATTTGTCTATTTTATATGAGAGGTGATTCAGGGATGAAAAAATTATTTATAATATTATCTATAATTGTATTTTCATTATCTATTTTTGCTGAAAGTAGAATTAAACTTCAGGAAGATAAATACGATCTGTCTTTTGAAAATATTACAAAAATTGAGAAAGTAGATCACAACAGTGAAAAGGAACTAAGGGTAAAAGGGGAAGAAATAACAATTAAAATTGAAAAAAACCAAATAGCAATAAAAAGCAAGAAGAAAAGTGTGATTAACTCAATATCCTTTCCTAGAAATGTTGAATTTAGACTAGTTAGAAAAGACCAAATAATGACTTTTAAGGATAATTCATTAGTTGTTAAAACGGAAAAAGAGGATAAAATAATTGAAATAAAGAAAGATAGAATTCTGGTTAAAGATGGAGCAGATACCGTCAGGATAGATGAGGATGGTATATTTATTGATTCTGCAGATGGGGAACATGTACGTTTGGGTAAAAATGGTTTGATGGTTAAAGATAATGATGAAGAAACAGATCTCGGGTTTTTTGGTAGATTGATTGGAAATATTGCAGGTAAAATTGCAAACTTTGCCGTAAGGCAATCTGTAAATTACAATAATATACTTAATAATAAGCTTAATAATTTTGTTAGTGATGAAAATCTTTTAGACCCTGATGATTTGAATATCGATATCGATAGAGAGGATATTGATGAAATTAAAAAGAAAGCTGAAGATGTAAAAGAAGAGGTCCCTCAAATAGAAAATTATGTATACAGAAATATTAATGAACTAGACCTTAAACTTGTTTCTTCGGATTATGTTATAAAGAAAAGTGATACTGAAAATGTAAAAATTAAAATAATTAAAAATAAATTTCCCCAAAACAATTATAAAATTAATATAAAGCAGGATAACAAAAAACTAGAGATTGAAGAAAAATTGAAAGCTTCATTCTCAAGATTAGATGTGAAGTTTATTATTAATGTGCCAAGAAATATTTCCCTAAATATTGATACAACATCAGCCGATGGTACTGTTAATGGAATTGAGAAAATAAACAAATTAAATATTATATCCACAAGTGGAGATGTTAGTCTTTATAATTTAAAAAAAATAGATACAACAATAATTAAAGTAGTTAGTGGTGATTTGAATCTTACATCTCTGACTGGAAAAAATTTAAATATAACAACAACGAGCGGAGATTCGATAATCAAAGATGTGGAATTATCCAATTTAGGTATAAAAGTAACCAGCGGGGATATCAAGATAAATAATAGTATTATAAATAAATTTGATTATAAATCGATTAGCGGAGATCTTGAGGGAAAAGACTGTAATATAAATACTTTAGAAGCTGATACGACAAGCGGAGATATTGATTTTGAAAGCTCAAAAATAAAATCAAAAGTTTTTAAATCCATCTCAGGAGATTTTAATATTAGTAGGCTGTTAAAATTTACAAAGGTTGTATTATAATTAATTACTCTTAAAAAATCAGGGAGGATTATTCTATTCTCCCTGCTGTTATTCTCCCTTTTACTCGGAATTTAAAGTATTAATTTTGGGTATTTTAATATTTGATTTGTAAATTCTGGAAATTTTTTCCCTTCCATTTTGGGTTAAATCAAAGATCATCTTCCTTTTGTCCTTTTTTGATAAAGCTCTGGTTATAAGTTTTTTTTCCTCAAGTTTTTTAAGTATTCGGGACATTCTTGAGGGGGAGACTCCAATTTCTTTAGCCATTCCGGTTGAACTCATTTTTTTTGAAGACAATGTGCATAGAGTTAGAATTTCGTTTATTGACAGATTGAATGTTTTTTGCAGGTTGTTTTCAAATTTATATATTTTTTTAAAAACATCTTTTATTGTACATAGATCATCAGGTTCCATTTGTAACCCCTTTCATTATTTTAGATTGTTGATATTTTACCCAGACAAATATTATACCAAAAATGGGCTTTTGTCAACTTCAACTTTATTTTATAATTTATTGTTTAAAAAAGAATCAAGGTCCGAAATAGTTCCTGTTTTTCCTGTTGATACATAGTATGAGGAGTTAATAACTGCTAATAGCAATGACTCTTTAATTGAGAAATTTCTTAAAAATCCTGAAAGAAAACCTGCGTTAAAGTGATCTCCTGCTCCGGTAGAAATAATTGGATTTTCTGTATATATCGTGTCGGTTGTATAAAAATTCGTTTTCGTTCTAATAGCTGCCTTTTTGGAAAAATGAATAAGTACAATATCGAGGTTTAATTGCTTAAGTATATCCTTGGTTAATCTTCTAAAACTGCTTTTAGAGTTACCATTGTTGATGTGAAATTTATAAATCATTTCGGCTTCTTTTTTGTTTAGTCCCAGTATAACATTATAATTTTCTAATCTATATTTGAGTATATTAAACAACTTCATGATATCTTTATCGGTTCTTTTGGAAAAATCTGCTAAATCAAAGAATAGATATTTATCCCTAATATTATTTTTTTCAAATAGTTTTATAAAATTTTCTATAATTTTATTCATCTGGACAATCATCGTCCAGTTTAAAAATGATATAACTTTCACCTTTCTAACTATATTTAGAAGATTAGGTTTCTTAACTGTCCTGATAATTTTTTGGTAACTTATGTGATTAATTGATTTTAAGATGCCAAGCATAATTTTACCGTCTTTAAATTCAAGTGCCATTGTTTCACCGGGATTAGAAATTGAATAGTATTGTTTGCATTTATTAACAAGATTACTAAAAATAGGATTTATTTTATTTTTACCCAGAGCTCCGATAAGATATACAGGGGTCTCTAATTCAGTTAAGCTATCTGAAAGAATTAAGGAGTTACCTCCTATTTTTTTATATCTAGGATAAAGTTCAATATTAGTGCTTTTGGATGATGCGGCTTTAATTTTTGAAACAAATTCCGGGATTGATTCAATTGGAGAAAATTTGTTCTTATTATACCTTTTATCAACTACTTTTATGATATGATCAAGGAAACCATCATAACCAACCAGTATACTGTTATCTGGTTGTGAATTTTTATATTTTTTTAGTAAATATTTTATTTTTTCCTTGTTCTTTTTATTCATTACTTTCCTTATTTTATTTAATATATTGTAAATTATAACTTATCTCTGTCAATATATATTAAAGCATAAATTATATATTTTATCTTTTTTTTAACATATCTATAAGATTATTTTAAGCTAAAATTTTATAAAGTAATTGTATAGATTGATTTAAGAAAAGATTCAATTTTTCATTTTTTCATAGTGTTGGGATACTAATATTTAAATAGAGATTTAATAATTATTAATATTCTTAGATGAAATTAGTTTATAGTATTGAAAGAAAGCAAAAATATTGTTAAAATGGTTCTAGATTTATAAATTTGGGGAAGAAAAGGATTCAAATTATTTGAAACAAATAGAGATTGCTGATTGTCTATTAACTAGTAGTGGTTGGGGTAATACGGTCTTAAATTGAAATGGAATGATAAGGTATGAAATTTGGAAATTTAGTTATAGATAGGCCAAAGGGATTTATTCTTATATTTATTGTTATTCTTATTGCAGGTATTTATGCAATGATAAATATTCCGAAGGAGGATCTTCCTGATGTTGCATATCCAAAGCTGACAGTACAAACTAACTGGAGAGGACAATCTCCCGAAAATATGGTTAAATATGTAACTTCTGTAATTGAGGAAAATTTAAACTCTATCAGGGGGATTAAAAAAATTACCTCGGAAAGCTACAAAGGTTTTACAAGAATTACTTTGGAGCTTGAAAGAGATGCAGATGTTGATTTTGAAATGTTTTTAGTAAATGAAAAACTTTCATCTATAAGGGATAAGCTACCTCCTAAACTTGGTGATATTGAGGTAAAAAACTATGTCCCCCAGGATATAGACGAATCGACCTTTTTCAGTTTATATCTATTTAGTAATTCAATGGATAAGTATCATTTATCCAAATTTGCTGAACAGGAATTGAAAAGGGAACTGGCTCAGATTCAGGGAGTATCAGAAATCTCAATCAGGGGAGCAGTAAACAAAGAGCTAAAAATTGAGTATGAAAGTGATGTTATAGAAAACTACAATATTAATTTTAATAATTTTTTCATGAAACTAATAAATTCAAACGAAAAAGTTTCTCTCGGTAAAGTGGATGTAGCTAATAAACGACTGTACATGACTTTTACAAACAAGATAGATTTGCACAATATAGAAAAATGGGAAGTTCAGAACGGAATAAATGCTGAAAATATTGCAAATATTTATTTTCAGGATAGTGAACCGAGAACAATTCATAGGGTGAATGGCGGCCCTGGAGTCTATATAGTACTGGCAAAATCTAAAAACGCTAATGCTATTATTGTATCAAGAAAGGTAAAAGAAAAATTAAGTGAGATAAAAGAAGAAAATAATGCAATTAATTATAAAATACAGGATAATGAGGGAAAAAAGGTTCTTGAGGGTTATAGGGACATTCTTCTTAGAATAATTGTTTCAATTATTGCAATATTTTTAGTACTATTTTCATTTATGAGGCACATAAAACCTTCCCTCATAACTATGGGATCAATTTTTTTATCGGTTTCATTTTCAATTAACTTTTTATTTTTTTCGGGAGAATCCTTAAATACATTCACAATAAGCGGGATAGCTCTGGCCTTTGGTTTGCTGGTGGACAATGCAGTTGTTGTTTATGAAAATATACATAAGCATTTTTACAGCGGCAAATCAATAATTAAATCGATTAAGTTATCATTTAATGAAATGTTTATACCAATAATTGCCTCTACATTTACTACAGTATGTGTTGTGATACCATTTATTTTTCTTCAGGAGGAATTAAAAATTTATTATATTCCATTTGCAAAAACTGTAGTTGTTTCTTTAATTGCTTCTGTATTTATATCTTTTTCTTTGATCCCTATTGCATTTAGTTATTTACATATAGAAGAAAAGGTCAAAAAAACAAAAAGCAAAGTAATTGAAATCTACAAGAGGTATATTGCAAACATATTAAAGTTTAGATACTTTGCTATTGTTATATTGCTGTTTATTCTAGGGTTTAGTATTTTGAAATTTGTTAAAGATGTAGATAAAAGTTCTTTTTCTTGGGGAGGAAGAGACTACGATCCCTATATAACCTGTTATTTCAGATCAAAACCAAACGTTCCGAAATTTAGACTCGAGAATGCCGTTAAACAGTTTGAGGGATTGATCGAAGGAAATTCTATAGTAGATTATTATAGAACTTCTGTTAGTGATACATATGCAAGAGTTTTAGTTTATTTTAAGGATGAATTCAAACAGAGTTCAAAAGCTTATTCATTAAGAGAAAAGCTGAAAATTTATGGAAATAGAATGTCACAGGTTTATGTTTCAGTTTATGGAATAGGCCCTTCTTTTGGAGGAGGTTTTTCCGGAAGTGTCAGATATTCCTCACAAATTTATCTTCAGGGGTATAATTACGAAAAGCTAAAGGGATTTGCCAAAAGATTCAAGAATACTTTATTAAACTTCCGGGAAATATCCGATGTCAAACTTGGAGTAGTAAGAAAAGATTCCACCCAGATTGTAAATGTTAAAATAGAATCTGAAAAGCTGGATGCTTTTAATCTTGATATTCGAAAGATACAGCAAAAGATTACATACTTAATAAGAGAAGGGATTTATCAGGATATAATCAAATACGATAATGATTACATCAATCTAGCCTTTGAAGCAAAAAACAAAATTAGTTTATTTGAGTTAAGAAATTTATATATAAAAGAG
>CAZMFS010000013.1:0-15349 GCA_964565585.1 uncultured bacterium | reverse complement strand
TAGGATATTTTAATAGGTTTATCCATAAAATTAACAAATGCAAGAAATTTTCTATAATGTTTTTTGTTTAAAAAATGCTCAATAATTGCGTTTTCCGATTCAACTATTTTGTCAATTTTTAGCTCTTTTATACCTAATTTCTCGATATTCTTTAATTCATTTGTTTGGCTAATAATATAATTAATGAGATTTAGTATATTTTGATATTTTTTATTCTTTAGATAATTAACAATTTCATCAGAGTTATAAGGGAAAAAAAGCTTCCTTAATTTCTCATAGTTTATATCTTCATATTTTTTGTTTAATGGGTGCAAATCTGACATAATATATTCCACACTGGTATCTTTTTTATCAGGAAAAACATAACTATTATCATTACCAACAAAAACTATCTGTTTACCTGTATAGTTTTTAAGAATATAATCCAGTATCTTTTTACTATGTTCATCAATCATTTCAATATTATCCAGAACAATTATTAATTTGGATCTAAACGAAAGCTTTTCAAGAATCTCATTTGTTACAAACTGAATTTGATTAATATCTTCTGTTAAATCAAAAGAATCCATTTGATCCGAATCCTTAGTCTCCAAAATCATCTTAATTTCACGGTATTCTTCAATAAGATCTTTATATTTATTTCTATCAGCCATTTTTAAAAACATCTGACGCAGGAATGAATAAGTATCAGGATTTAAAAATATATTAAAATATTCATATTTGTCGGTAATAAATCTACCTTTAATAAATTTATATATGGCATCATAAAGATTACCCTTAAAATTTTCAAAATTTAAAAGAAACGATTTTTCATTCTTTTTTTTAACTTTATCAATTATACTCTCTATTTCTTCATGAACATTTTCATTGTAGGTTATAGAAGGCTCCCATCTTTTTCTTAAAACTGAAATGAGTTTTTTTATTCCCATACACTTTCTACAATCATCCACAAGACGATTTTTATCTACATTATAATTATTTAAAATAGATTCAAAGCTCTCCCAATCTTCTTTTTTTGATCCTAAATCCATTAAATCCAAAAAAATAATCTCATCATTTTTATTTATAAATATGTTCTGATCATTAATATCTCCATGGATGTAATCATTTTCATGAAGATATTTCAGGTTGAAATATATTTTATTAAAAATATCTATCTTTTCTATATTGTTAGAAAAACGATAGTTTTTTAAATTATCCCCCTGTAAATACTGCATTGTATAAAAAAAATAATTGCCATGAAACCGCTGATCATCGATATGAGTAATTTTTGAATAATTATATACTTTAATGACGTTGGGAAGGTCATTATCATTCAACTTTAGATATTCACGTTTAAAAAATCTCAAATTATCTTTACTTACTTTATCAGAGTTAAATATTTTTAAAGCCTGAACTTTATCTTCGGGAGAATATAGATCTTTAACTTTATAAATAACTCCATACTCTCCCTGCCCTACTTCTTTTATTACACTATATCTTTTATTTATCGATTTCAATAATTCCCCTTTTTTAATTTAGTATATAATATTAAATTACAATATCAATGATTTAAAAAAAGCTACCAAACATAAATTCATAACTGTTTTTTTATGATAAAAGTTTAATTATCTCATTATTTCCTGTATAAAAATATATTTAAATTATAAATTTTTCAATTATAATCTAGATATATTTAAGGGGATATTAAAATGTATAAAAGGTTTTTTAAATTTTTTTTAACCAATATATCGGGAACTATAATTGATACACTTTCCCTGTGGCTTCTCAAATCTTATGTCTTTAGCTCTTATTTAGGCACTTATATTATATCACCGATTGTTGGATTCGAGCTTGCAATGCTAAACAATTTTATCATTTCATATTTCTGGATCTGGCATAAAAGGGTCCATTATCATACAAAAGATTTTTTCAAAAAACTACTCAAATATAATATTTCGGTATCAGTTACATTTGGAGTAAGAATGTTGATAATTATTGGAGTGGAAAGATTATTTCATTTTGATGTAATTATTTGCAACTTTATAGCTCTAGGTTTATCAGGCTTATTAAATTTTCTTCTGGGCGAAAAGTGGGTTTTTATGATGAAGGAGAAAAAAGAATTACAGTCAGAAAGTACTAAAAACCCACCACCCAAGGAATAAATACAGTTATTTAAACTATTTATCAATGTTTATGCTTATGAGAATGCTCCCCAGAATGCCCATGATCACAAATATTACTTCCCGTTTCTAAGTTATCTTTTATATATTTTTTTATAACATTATCCACATCGCCGCTTGCACCAACAACTACCTCTACATTATTTTCATCAAAGATCTGTTTAGCCTTTCTGCCCATTCCTCCAGAAACAATACAGCTTACATCGTTTTCTATCAGAAATTTAGGAATATATCCGGGTTTATGTCCTGGATTTTCAACTCTATTTTTATTTTTAATTTCATTATCCTCGATATCTACGAATGTATATTCCGGGCATCTGCCAAAGTGAGAAGCAACCTTATTATTATTTGTCGCTATCGCTATTCTTTTCATTAATACCTCCTTTTTAAAAATTATATATATCAACTTCTTTTCTCTTTTATTATAATTTTGTTATGAACATATGTCAATAACCTTTTCTCATAAATTTAATATCATTTTAAAATCAAATCCTTTACAATCATTGAGAAGAAATGTAACATAGATACATAATAAAAACTGGAGGTTATATATGAATAGTATTAAAGTTAACTCTATTGATAAAGAAAAAATCATTAGAAATATTGAAAAGCTCGTTAGCATCCCGTCTCCCACAGGCTTTACTTCAGAAATATCAAAATATCTTATTAATTATGCAGAAAAAAACAGTATTGATTATTATAAAACCAAAAAAGGTGCTGTAATTTTTAAATTTGAAACTGAAAAAGCCTCTAAAGAAAATTCAATGTTTGCATGCCATATCGACACTTTAGGAGCTATGGTAAATCAAATCAAAGATCAAAAACTTAAAATCACAAATATTGGAGGTTATCCCCCCTTTTATATAATAGGTAATTATTGCAAAATACACTGTTTTGATGGCAAAACCTATGAGGGTACGATACTTCCCGAAAACCCTTCTGTACACGTTAATAAAAAATTAACAGATAAAAAATTCAAAATGAAAGATGTTTACATTAGACCGGACATAATTACTGATGAAGATAAAACATTAGAAAATTACATAAGTGTTGGAGATTTTGTTTCGTTTAACCCCGGATTCAAATTAACAAACGGCTTTATAAAATCCAGACATCTTGATGATAAATCTTCAGCAGCAGCATTGCTATATTTATCAGAAATCATAAAGAATAATATTGATATGTTAAATCAAAATATTTATTTCTACTTTAATATTACAGAGGAAACAGGTCAGGGAATTGCAGGTATGCCCCCGATTGATAATTTAATAATTGTAGATATGGGTGTTGTTGGTGATAAAGTTGAAGGAAATGAATATTCAGTCTCTATTTGTGCCAAAGATTCCTCGGGGCCATATAACTATCAACTCGTTCAAAAATTAATTAAACTATCAGCCGAAAACAATCTTAATTACAAAGTTGATGTTTTCCCTTACTATGGTTCAGATGGTTCAGCTGCCTTAAGAGCCGGAAACGACCTAAAAGTTGCATTAATTGGTCCTGGTGTTAGTGCCTCCCATGGATATGAGAGAACCCATATAAAAGGCCTAACGAATACTGTTAATTTAATCTTAACTTATATAGATAGCATAAATTAATTTTAACTTTTTAGAAGATTGTTTATATAATCAGCAACCTCAATAAGTTCTTTTTTTATATTGTTTCCAGCTTGAGAATCTTGAGGATGTTGATTATTTAAAGAAGGTATCTTGCATTTATTTATTTTTGGTTCATGCGGATATAGTTCATAAACACCGCCAACTTTACAATCTTCTCCATAACCACAAGTAAAGCATGCATATTCACCCTGTATAGCTAGTTTTTTTATAATATCTATTTTTGCATCCTGCATAAACCTGCTAATATCTTTAATTACAAATTCGGACTTTCCCGTCCCGCTTATACCTAATATAACTCCGGGTTTATCTTCAAGTGGGAAATATGAATTATGCCTTCCGCTAAAACATATTCTCTCCCAAAATGCTCTTGTTTTAGCATTCGCTCCATCCCAGTACTCGGGCCCCGCAAATATTATAGCATCGCTATCAATCATATCCTTAAATATTTTATTTAGCATATCATCTTTAATACATAAATTATCACTAACACATCTATTACAGGCATCACATGTTAATAATTCAAAATCTGAAAGAGAATAAAATTTATTTTTAAAATCAAGATTGTTTAAAACAACCTGAATGGCTTTATCTGATATTTTATTTTTTCTTCCTGCACTTATAGCAACTATTTTTTTCATATATACTCCCTTCTAACCAATTATAGAATTGTTCATAAACTTTGTCAATTTAACTCTATAATTAAATCTTTAAAAAAAAATCTATAATTCTTCTAGATATATCTTTAGGAATAAAATATATATGATAAATTTTATCTATGAAAACCTGTAAAATATGCAATCATACGACTAGCAATTTTTATGATAACAATCTGAAAGTAATTTTTCATTACTGCATCAACTGCGGCTTTATTTTTAAGGATGAAAATTTTATTCTGGAACACAAAAAGGAGAAGGAACAATACAATAAACATGAAAATACAATTAAAAACAGGGGGTATGTTGAATTTTTACAGCGTTTTATTGATAAAGCGGTCACTCCCTATCTGCAAGATAATTTAAAAATACTAGATTATGGATGCGGCCCGAATCCGGTTCTTAAAAAGCTGTTAAATATTGAAAATACCAATATTTATATCTATGATCCATATTTTTACCCCCACATAAATGTACTGAAGCATAACAAATATGATTTAATTACAAGCACTGAAGTCGTTGAACATTTTTTTGATCCTGTTAAAGAATTTAACTTTCTAGAATCTTTACTAAATGAAGGTGGGCTTCTATCAGTTCGAACCGAATTTCATCCTTCAAACCTAATTAAATTTAAAAACTGGTGGTACAGAAGAGATTTAACCCATATATCCTTTTATAACATAAAAACATTTGAGACGATTTCCAGTAATTCAAACCTAAAAATTGTTGATACAAACACGCAGGACTATATAGTTTTTAAAAAAATTAGCAGCCAGTAATCCATCCACTTCCTATTACCAGATATTCATCAGAATTTTGTTTATAATAAAGAACTGCTAATTGCCCGCAAGTTACAGCTCGAACCCTTTTATCAAATTCTACACTTATAAAACCATTATCTCTATCAACTACCTGACATTTGTGAAAGGAATCTCCGGATCTTGCTTTTAAATAGAGGCTTTTTTCAAGATACTTTCTATCTGCTAACAAATTGAATTCTTTGGCTCTAAGATTCTTGCTGTATAGATCTTCATTTTCTCCCACAATTAAAATATTTTCTTCAGGTTTTATATCCAGTACATACATTTTATGGGGAAGGCCGCCTGTTTTAAATCTCTGTCCAATAGTATAGTTAAAATACCCCTTATGCTCTGCTATTTTATTTTTCTTTTTATCAAGAACATCGCCTTTCTTTTCTTCGATTCCCCTTTTTTTTAAAAAATCTCTATAATCATTTTCGACAAAACATATATCCTGGCTATCATCTTTCTGTGCTACATGTAAATTATATTTTTTTGCATAATTCCTTACTTTATCTTTGCTCATTTCTCCTAAAGGTAGAATAATTTTTTTAAAATAGTTTTTAGGTAAACGGCTTAAAAAATATGCCTGGTCCTTTTTTGTAGATGCAGTATATAATTTATTATTTTTGACTTTAGCATAATGACCTGTACTTACATAATCTATATTATTTGCTTTTGCATATTCAATCCCTAAACCAAATTTAAACAAATTACATCTGGGACAGGGGCTAGGAGTTTTCCCACCCAAATATTGATTTATAAAATACTGTACAATTTTTTCTTCAAACTCATCATGTATATCTATTGTTATATAATCTATTCCTATATCATCAGCTACCTGCCTTGCATCATCTATTAAACAACATTTATTGTTCTTTGCGCCAAACTTGAGGGTATATCCAAGCACTTCATATTCTTTTTCTTTTAAAATAGCTGCTGCTACACTGCTGTCTACACCTCCGCTCATACCTACCATTACAGATTTTTTATTCATATCTACCTCCACAAAATATTATAATTTTGTAAAAAAATAAGTAAAGAATTTATTAGTATAAGAAACATTTTTGAATTATATTTCTTTTAAAACTAAAAAATATTGAACCGGTTTCAGGGTAAAGCCCTGAAACCTATAGGAAAATTCTATTTTTTCAAATATTCAAGACTGAATTTTCTGCCACTTATTTTCTCAAACAGTTCTTCATACGGATATCTACCCGAAGGTTCAATAACTTTCTTATCCATAAAGTTCATGAAATCTTTGGGGTTTTCAGTAATTTTATCAGTACCGTTTTTCTTATTGTAGGTATTCTTAATCATTTTATATGTTACATCTCCCATAAGATAGTTGTGTAAATAAATTGGATGTGTTGTATGATGTATTCTATAAGCCCATATTGGTTGCTCAGCATAAGGTTTTTCTTTCAGTACTTCTTTATATGTATTCCAGTAAATATCGGTAATATCATCGATTGATTTAATCTTATTCTTATATAATCTTTGATCAAACAGAATATTTGGTACAGCTCTAAGGCTATTAATTCTGAACCATTCCTCAAGTTTTCTCATTTGATTACTAATATCTTTATAATCTTTTTGGAAGATATCTTTATAGAAGAATTCATCATGAAGAAAAGAACCAAATAGATTGGCTATTCCTTCAAAAATTATTCCACTAATTCCAAAATTTAATATTACATTTTCAGGATCAAGTTTAAATGCATGTATTCCATGTCCGCTTTCATGTAATAATACTCCAAACTCTTTATACATGTTTTTTACATTTGCAAGAATCCTTGAATCCTTACCGTATTCTATAGGAAAATTATATCCCCATTCCGATTTGTTATTACGTGAAAAGATATCATATGTAATATTATACTCATCAAGATTTATGCCAAATTTTGAAAAAAAGTTGTTGAGAACTTCTTTATAATTCAACATATTAACTTTTCTCTTTAATACGGGAGCAAACTGAGCTTGAACATATTCTGTATCCCAGGGTTTTAATTCAGACTTGTTTAGATATTTTTGAGCATATTTTGTTCTAACCTTATTCATTTTTTCCAACATCTGATGAACCTCATCAACCCAGCCTTCAAATATGTTACTTGATAATTCCTGCTTATCTAATTTATAATCAACAAAATTATCATAACCAGCTTTCTGTGCAAACTCTTTTCTTAAATTAATTAGATCGATAAAGCCGTTATCTACAAGAGGTTTATTTATCTGTTTCCTTGACATGTAAGCCTTTTTTCTAAGATTTTCATCATCCTCTGTACTAAGTATCTGATAGATTTCTACTGAAGTAACCTTTTTACCGTCTACTTCATATCTAAAAGTGTTTAACACATTTGATAGTTTGGTTGTTAACTTTCTTATCTTTAATCTAATCTCATTAAGTTCCTCTGAAAGATGATAGGGTTCAAACATATCTTTCATTATTTTTACTTTTCTCTTATCAATCTCATCTTCAACTTCCTTTTCTTTTTTTAAAATATGCTTGTAATTCTCTTCTTTCTTGTAAAAATCGATAAGTTCCTTCTGTTTTTCTTCTATCCCAAAATCGAACCCCGTTGTATAGTGAGTCCAGTTTAGTTTAGAAAGAATAGTCTGTAAATTTTGAATTTTTTCTGCAATTTCTTTTATTTTTTTCATAAAAACTCCTTTTTAAAACTATAAATTAGTTAATAGAAAGAGAGGGAAGGGGGAAGAAAAGGGGGATAAGATGGGTTCCCTCTCTTGTGTTGAAAACTATATTAAAACAAATTTTTAGTATAAAGGTCATAGTAATAACCTTCTTTTTCAAGAAGGGTGTCATGATCTCCAATTTCTATTATTTCTCCATTTTTTAATACATAAATCTGGTCAACATGTTTAACAGTACTTAGCCTATGTGCAATTATAATCGTTGTTCTATTCTTACTTAATTCATACATTGATCTCTGTATTAAAGACTCCGATTCATTATCAAGACTCGAAGTAGCTTCATCGAAAATCAGTATAGGTGGATTTTTCAAAAATACTCTGGCAATTGAAATTCTTTGTTTTTGTCCCCCGGAAAGTTTAACTCCCCGTTCTCCAACTTCTGTATCAAAACCATATTCAAGAGAATTAATAAACTCATAAATATTTGCATTTTTTGCTGCAAGAATCATTTCATCCTCTGTAGCAGATGGTTTCCCATACATTATATTCTCTCTTATTGTACCGTCGAAAAGAAAAAGGTCCTGTCTTACAATCCCTATATTATTTCTTAGAAAATTCTTTTTTAAATCCATTATATCGTGACCATCAATCAATACTTTTCCCTTATCTGGTTCATAGAATCTTGGAATTAGAGATATCAATGTACTCTTACCGGCACCTGATTCTCCAACTATTGCAATTTCCTCACCATTATCCACATGAATATTAATATCTTTTAATACCATTTCGCTGGTATTTTTGTATCTAAAATAAAGATTTTGTATATCTATTTCGCCTTCAATATTATCATATGAATATGCATTTTTCTTATCCTCTATATCCGGATCAATCCTCATTACTTCTAGAAATCTTTCAAAAGCTGCGCTTCCTCTTTGAAACTGTTCTGTAAAATTGATCAATCTATTTATTGGTTTTAAAATTATATTTATATATAAAACAAAGGCTATCAAATCGGCAGCTTCAAGTTCGCCATGAAATATCAGCCATACTCCACCACCAATTATTAAAACAAAATAGGTATCCGATAGAAATTGAAAAATGGAATGAAAAACACCAAGAATACTGTATACTCTTTCTTTAGCATGCTTAAAAGTAGAGTTTGCATCTTCAAACTTATCTAGTTCAACAGACTCGTTTGCATAAGATTTTACTTCTCTTATACCCTGTATAGAATTTTCTACTGTGCTGTTGATGTCAGCTATTTTTCTTCTTACCCATCTAAATCCATCACGCATCTTTCCGCCGTAAAATACTCCCCAAAAAAACATTAATGGTAAAGGAATTAATGCTATAAGCGCAAGTTTAGCATTGAATGAAAACATAAACAAAAAAGCACCTAAAATTTTCAGCAAAGAAAGTATAAGGTTTTCTGGAGCATGGTGAGCAATCTCGGCGATCTTGCTTAAGTCGTTTGAAATCCTGGACATAATATGTCCGGTTTTAGTGTTATCATAATAATTAAAAGATAGCTTTTGAAGGTGTCTGAATATATCGGAACGCATATCATATTCCATACGGACGCCTAATATATGTCCCCATTTTATTCTAATATAAGTACAGACAAGCTTCACTAAATAGATTCCAACCATTACTAGAATTGTATTTATAATTAAATCTACATTTTTTTGAGGGATATAATCTCTTATAAGTGTTCTTGTTAAAAACGGAAAAAACACCTCAACAACTGTTGCCACTAATGCAACAGACATATCGAGACTAAAGAGTCCTATGTGTGGTTTATAATAGCTAATAAATTTTTTTAACATAAGTCCCCTTTTTTATTTCTTATCCCTAAACAATAGTAGGGAGTATTTCTTTAATGTCAAGGATTATTTGAAAAAAATTTAATATTATTTAACTATTTAACAAACTATTCTAACATAATTTTATATTATAAAGTATTTTGAGCTTATTCTTAATTATTTTAGGTCATTACTTTAGAATCATACTCAATACAGGTTTAAAATTAAAAATCTTAAATTATTATAATTTGTTGACAATAACATTTTTTAATTTATTATATTCCTGAACAAAGGAATTAAGGAGAATTTATGGAATTAAAAGAATATTTTGATAAAAACAATATAATTATTGAAAATAATTTTCGGACAAAAGCGGATATCATTGAATATCTATCAGAAAAAGCTTCAAAAAAATATGCTTTGGATACTACCTACATATACAAAAAAATTACCGAAAGAGAAAAAAAACTTACCACAGGAATCGGTGGTGGATTAGCAATACCCCATGCAAGAATTGAAGGAATTAATGATTGTAAGGTGCTATTGTTAGTTAATAAAAAGGGAGTAGACTTTAATTCAATGGACGATAAAAAAGTTTACATTGTTGCATTAATATTATCCCCTAAGGCAAAAGTAAAAAATCACATAGCCCTTTTATCAAAAATTTCTTACTATCTAACCGAAGAGAACAATATTAATGATATAATAAATGCAAATTCAAAAAAAGAAATAATTGACAAGATAACTATCAGTTAATATCTAAATAAAATTTGATTCATCTTTTTAAATACTCTATACTAAATATATATGGTTGAAAATACTGATGCTTTGTATAGAAAAATAAAAAAAGATTTTCAAATCTGGAAATTTTCCTTTTATGGATTATTAAAAAACTTAAGATTTTTTGAACCTTATCTCTATATATATCTACTGAATCTCAATTTTTCTCTTTTTCATATAGGTATATTATTTGCCATTAGAGAAACTACTGTATATATACTCGAGGTTCCTACAGGAATTTTTGCAGATAACTATGGGAGGAAAACCTCTCTTTTAATCTGTTTTATCTCATATATTATTTCCTTTGTTTTATTCTTTTTTGTAACTAATTTTCTTATTGCATCAGTAGCTATGTTTTTTTTCGGAATTGGGGAGGCCTTTCGATCCGGAACTCATAAATCAATCATATATAAATATCTGGAGCAGAAAAATTGGTTTGACCACAAAACCTTTGTATACGGAAGAACCCGGTCTTTTTCTCTAATCGGTACTTCTCTCTCAGCTTTTCTATCAATATTTATTGTTTTAAATATACCTGCAATGAAATGGATTTTCATAATAACTATAATTCCATACATCCTTGATTTTCTTTTAATAGCTTCCTATCCTGAATCGCTCAATGAAAAAAGCGGTGCCGAATTTAGTTTAAAAAAATTTTTAAAATTAACCTTCTCACAGCTTAAATCATTATTTAAAGATATTAAAATTACAAAGGTGTTATTTAGCTCATCTGCTTTTGATAGTATTTTTAAATCCTCAAAAGACTATATACAGCCGGTATTGCAGAACATTCTGGCAGCAACAGGTATTTATATTTTTGCAAGCTATTCCCAACAAGAAAATGTTAAAATTGTGCTGGGGTTAACATATGGAATATTTTATATACTAAACTCCTTTGCTTCCAGAAATTCATATAGAGTACAAAAAATATTCAAGTCATACGATTATATTTACTATTCATTTTATATAATGGGGTTAATTTTTATTACACTTTCTTTAACTATAAAATTAAATCTGACAATCATTGTAATTATATTATTTTTTCTGTTCTCTTTTATAAGAAATATTAGAAAACCTATGATAGTAGATGTTTTTGGAAACCTTGTTAAATCCGATCAGAGGGCTACTGTCCACTCAGTAGACAGTCAACTAAGATCAATTATGAAAATAGTTGTGGCTCCATCTTTAGGTTTTCTATCGGAGACATTTTCTATTCCAGTAGCATTTCTATTTTTTGGTATTCTTCTCATAATCATGAATGTATTTTTAAAAATTGAAACTGATTAATCATTCTCGTTTTTTGTTTCAATGTCGATATCCTCTATTTCTAAATTATCCATAAGTTTTTGAATTTTTCCTTCTGCATCATTAAGTAACCCCTCAAGTTCTTTAACAAGGGTCACCCCTTCTTCAAATAATTCTAATGATTCGTTCAAAGCTATATCCCTTTCTTCTAACTTTTCCACAATTTCTTCTAATCTGTTTATTTTATTTTCAAAATTCTCCATATCTATTCTCCTTTTTCATATTTTTCAATAAAAGAACCTTTATTTAATTTTACAATACGACTTTCAATCTGCCCATCCTTTAATTCATTAACAATCAAATCTCCAGTTTGGACATCTTTAATAGAATTTATAATTTCTCCATCCCTTAGTATAAGAGAATAACCTTTTTCAAAAAATCTCAAAGGACTGTTCTCGCGCAGCTTAATAGAAACCATTTCCCATCTACTTCTTTTTTGGTTGATAATACTGTTTAAATAGTCGATCATCTTGCTTTTGTGGTTGTAGACTTCTTTTTGTTTTGTTTTAATTTTATTCTTTGGTGATAGATAAACGATACTTGTTTTAAGTCTTTTCAGCAACGCTTTCGCTCTTTCAATATAATATTCAGGTTCTTTTAATAATATTTTTTTTAAATTTTTAACTTCTCTGAATTGATTATCAAAATGCTTATTAATTTCTTTAATCAATCTATTCGAACAATCATCAACACTAATTTTAATATCATTCAGTATTTTATCGGGAGAATTCCTGGTTAATCTCTCTTTTAAATTGTGAATTTCCTGTTTATATCTTTCAATTTTATATTTTAAATTTTTGCTAATAAGATTTTCAAAATTTTGGATTTTTTCCCTTAGATCCTTGCTTTTTTTGATAACCTTTTCAGCAGCAGATGAAGGTGTTTCCGCTCTCTCATCCGCAGTTAAATCTGCAATTGTGTAATCAATTTCATGTCCGATAGCAGTAATAACAGGTATATGAGAATCATAAATGGCATTGGCCACTTTTTCAGAATCGAAAGCCGATAAATCATCGGAGCTTCCTCCTCCTCTTGCTACTATGAGCACATCAGCCCTGTCGTATTCATTTTGCAATTTTATTGCCCTAGCTATTTCTGAAGGTGCTTTATCTCCCTGTACGGTAGCAGAACTTATTATAACATCCACATTCTCATTTCTTCTTTTCAAAACCTTTAAAATATCAGATACTGCCGCTCCTTCAATTGAGGTAACAATACCCACCTTTTTAGGAAGAAATGGAATATTCTTTTTTATGGACTTGTCAAAATATCCCTTCTTCTTTAATTTCTTTTTTAATTTGATTTTTTTTAATTGTTTTAACCCTTCTCCGTATAGCTCTATATTATCAATTATTATTGAATAGGATCCACCGGGAACATATACATTAAACTTACCTTTTATTAATACTTCCTTACCTTTTTTTAGACCTTTATATATTAGATCTTTTCTATACTTCCATATTATACCCTGAATCCGGCTTTTATCATCCGAAATTGTTAAATAAACATGTCCTGTTGAACTCTGGCTAATATCCGATATTTCACCTTTTAACCAAAAGTAATCACTGAAAGCTTCATTGAAAACAGCTTCTACATACTGATTGATCTCAGTAACACTAAAAACTTTATCCTTATTAATCATTTTGATATTTGCATGCCTGAACTAAATTATTAAAAATCATGGCAGTTGTAACTTTACCCACCCCATTGGGAACAGGTGTAATTGCACCTGCAATATTTTTTATTTCTTCAAAATCAACATCTCCAAAAACCTTCTTTCCTTCGACATTATATCCTGCATCCAAAACAACGGCATTCTTTTTTACAAAACCCTTTTTAATCAACTTTGCTTTTCCTACTGCTGCTACAACTATATCGCCCTCCCGAACTACTTTATCTAAATGCTGAGTTCGGGAATGACAGACTGTAATTGTACCGTGTCTGTGCATAAACATTAAAGCAACTGGTTTCCCAACAATATTACTTCTTCCTATGATAACTACTCTCTTTCCCTTTATCTTGATATTATAAAAATCCAATATTTCTATTATTGATTTTGCAGTAGCTGGGAAAAGTCCCTTTTGATTTAAATATAATTTAGCACAATTTTTATTGGTTATCCCGTCAATATCCTTTATTGGATTAATCGTATTTATTATTTTATCTTCATGAAAGTTGCCCAAAATCGGCTGTTCTAGAAAAATACCATTTACCGAATCATCGCTATTTAATTCTTCTATTTTTTTTAATATTTTCTCTTCATCTATGTCAGTATCAAAAGTATATTCTTCAGCTTTAACATTAAGTTTTTTCGCGGTTTTTAATTTGAATTTCCTGTACCAGCTAGAAGCAGAATCATTTCCCACCTGAAGTATCGCCATTTTTAATCGGTGTTTTGATGTAAAACTTTTTATTTGCTCTATTAGTTTCTCAGCTACCGGTTTTCCTTTTAATATTTTAGCCATTTTTTTCCACTCCCCTTTTTTGATACCTGCTAATTTTTACGGCTTTTTTATTTTGAAATTCTATAATAACAGCATTAAACCATTGATCTCTTTTTGCAGATCTAAACCGTTCGGGAAGTCCCGATAAAAATCTATTTATAATAATATCTTTTTTTACACCAATTACAGAATTAAAACTTCCAGTCATTCCTACATCTGTAATATAAGCTGTATTATTATCCAGTATTCTTTCATCAGAAGTAGGTATATGAGTATGGGTTCCAAGAACTGCATCAATTTTCCCATCTAAATGCCACCCCATTGCCATTTTTTCGGATGTCGTTTCGGCATGAAAATCACATATAAATATATCAGCATTATTCTTCACCCTGTCATATATAATTTCCCCTTTTTTAAAGGGACAATCAACTACATTTTCTAAGAAAGTTCTTCCCAGTAAATTAAACACTGCAATCTTAAGTCCTTTTTTTTCAAAGGTAAGATATTCTCTTCCAGGAACATCTTCAGGATAGTTCGCAGGTCGTAAAATCGGATAATTATTTTTTAAAAGATTAAATACCTCTTTCCGTCTCCAGATATGATTTCCAGAAGTAAAACAGTTAATTCCTATATCCATCATATTCTTTATAGTACTATGGGTGACTCCAGCACCTCCTGCTAGATTTTCCACATTAGCAATGGTAAAATCAATATCTTCTTCTTTTATGAGATCTGGGAGAACAGCTTTAACGGCTCTTCTCCCTGGATTAGCATAAATATCTCCAATAAAACAAATTTTAAATTTATTTTGCATATTCTACATGCCTTTTTTCCCTGATAACATTAACTTTAATCTTTCCGGGATAGTCAAGTTCTTTTTCAATTTTTGTTGATAAGTTTTGTGAAATCTTTGCAGCTCTAGCATCATCAATTTCATCAGGTTCAACAATTATTCTTACTTCTCTACCGGCCTGAATTGCATAAGCTTTCTCAACTCCATCTGGTTCTGAAGCAATTCTTTCTAAATTTTCAAGTCTTTTAATGTAAGATTCAAGACTCTCTCTTCTTGCCCCGGGTCTTGCTGCTGAAATAGCATCAGACGCTATTATTAAAACAGCATAAGGAGAATTAG
>CAZMFS010000012.1:14588-15694 GCA_964565585.1 uncultured bacterium | reverse complement strand
TTTATTTTTTATATAATTATTAAAATTTATATTTTAACTGCATGGAAAGTTCTGTTGCAGTTTTATCTCCTGAGTTATAATCAAAGTCTTCACTTGGCATGAAAATAGCATAAACTGTTTTAAGGTTTAATCCATTTGTAATATTTGTATTAATTCCGAAATCAATTTCGTTTCCTATATGTTTGTTATCGATATCTTCATTTGTGGCATTGATCATACCGAAGTTAGCATATAAAAATTTATAAGAAACATTTAGAACTCCAACCATGTTACCCATACCTACAAGACCGTAGTCTCTTGTCATTGCGTTGGCATCATATACGGGACCTCTGAAGAAATATTCCAGTCCATATCCAACAGCATTTGGCCGGATTGCTACCAGACCTGTTATGCTATCTGATTCAATTTTGCTGGGTACGTATCCAAATTTAAGTTTCATTTTAAAGTCTTCTACCTTATAGCCGGAATAAGCGTATCCAAAGTATCCATTAATATCAGTATCAAGATTTTTATTTTCTCCTGTATTATAAATAAAATGTCCCCCAAACATAAGATTATTATAGTTCATGTTTGCTCCTGCAGCAAAGTAAGAAATAGAAAACTGGTCTTTAATGTTATAATGTATAAAGGAACCTTTTAAAAGGTGGTTTTTTGTTTTTCTTTTTATATCCAAAACTCCAAGAGTTTCGGATGAAGAATCATCTGCATCATCATCGGCAAGAACATAAAGACCTGTATCAACATTAAAATTGCTAAAATTTGTAGCTAAGGATATTCCTGCTGCATCTTCATCAAAGATTGCTCTGTGATATAAATCTCTATATCCCTGTAGTCCTACTTTTAGGCTTATATTTTTATAAAAATCCGGATTAAATTGTAAATAAGCATGTTTTGTTTCAACGTTTACTTCATCGGCGTTGTGCCATCCTTCACCCCAGTTGAAATCTCCTACTTCAAAGCCTATAACAGCTTTTACATTATCATAATAAACAGCTTCGGTAAAAAATCTAATTCTGCTGTCTATTAAGCTTTTAGAATCCATATTTTCGGTAAAACCTGTAGTTGAAGGATCATCATAATAACTCATTCTTGTTCTGGTAGAACCT
>CAZMFS010000012.1:6152-14578 GCA_964565585.1 uncultured bacterium | reverse complement strand
ATCTACAGCAAATAAACCTGATACAATAAAAATAATAGTAATTAAAACAAGTAAAAATTTTTTCATTGAAACCTCCTTTTCTCGAAATGATTATAAAAGCATAACGTTTATAGTCAAGAATTAATCACTATTTATTGAGATAATATTAGAATTATAATCTTAATATAGAAAAATAATATTATTTTGTTGCTTAATAGGAGCATGTTCGTATTATTCTTTTTAATAGTGCAAAAAAAAAGGGAGCTTATAAAAATAAGCTCCCTTTAAATTAACAATATATTTATATCTGATTAAAAGTTATACTGCAATTTTGTTGAGAATTCATAAGCGTTTTCAGTGTTTTCAGCAAAACCATCGAAATCACCTGGCATGAACATAGCATATACAACGTCAAATGTAAGTCCGTCAGTTAGTTCATAGTTGATTCCCACATCAATTTCGTTTCCTAGTGAATTGTTATCTAAATTTTCATTTGTTGCATTAATCATACCAAAGTTAGCATATAAGAATTTATAGCTAAGGTTAGCTGCAAGAACCATTTGACCACCGTATTGTCCATATCCGCTACCAAGTTGAGCCATTAAATCTGTATGATCTGTAACTGTACCATCATGAGCATATTCAAGACCGAATAACCATGCATATGGAGCTATACCATAAAAAGCAGTATCTTCACTAGCAGGTGAGTATCCAAAGTTAAGTTTTAGGTTTAAATCGTTCATGTTGTATTCACCATAACCATAAGCAAAATAACCGCTTACACTATCTGTATTTTCAGCATCAAAGGATCTATTCATATAGATAAAATGTCCACCTAGACCCATAGCATCCATTGTGTAGTCAGCACCTGCTCCAAAATAAGTAGATGCATATTCATCTCTTACGTCATCATAATAGAAGGAACCTTTTAGGTTCAAACTATCCATTGATTTGCTAACATCCAGAACACCAAATGTATGGGAATTATCAGAATTAACGTCGTCATCGTTAAATACAAACATTCCTGCTTTGATATTCATGTTATCCATCATAGGTTCTACTGTTAATCCAGCTGCGTCTTCATCAAAGATTGATGAACCAAATTGGTCTGCATAATACTGAAGACCTGCAGTGAACTTTAATGTTTCCATGAAGTCCGGTTTAAATTCTAAATAAGCATGTTTTGTTTCAACATTCACCTCATCAGCGTTATGCCAACCTTCACCCCATTTAAAGTCTCCTATTTCAAAACCTAATACAGCTTTTAGATTATCACTCATTGTAGCTGTAGTAGATAGTCTCATTCTTGTATCAATCCAACTAATGTTATCCAATGTTTCTTCCTGAAAATTTTCGCCAACATCTTTGTAATTAGTAGTTCTGGTTCTGAATTGACCACCAAAATCAAATTCAGTTCCAAAACTAAAAGTTGCTAGCATTATTACTACTAAACCAAGTACAAATAATTTTCTCATACGAAACCTCCTTTTCTTTAGTCAATATTATAAGGAGGCAAAAAAGAAAATCAAGGATAAATTGTTTTTAAATTACAAAAAGGAATAATCTGTATCTAATATAAGAAATTTCGAAAAATAAGGAAAAAAAATAAAGGCAGAATAAAGTTCTGCCTTCATTTTTAAATAATTTTAGTTATATAGGTTAAAATTTGTATTTAAATTGAGTTGAGAATTCATGAGCATTTTCTACATTTTTTCCTAGTAAATCCTCCGGCATAAATATTGCATAAACAGCTTTAAAAGTTAAGCCGTCTGTAAGTTCCTTTTTTATCCCGATATCAAGTTCGTTTCCATAATCTTTATCGTCTGTATTAGAATTAGCTGCTTTTATCATACCAAATGTAACATATGCAAAGTCATAATTTAGTGTAGAACTAACAACCATTTGTCCCATTTCAGTTCCGTAATCACCGATTAATGAGTTTGAATCGTTAACAGAACCCGGATAAGCATATTCCAGCTCGTAACCTTCTGCATACGGCTCTATACCTTCAAAATAGGTGGTATCATCTGAAGGAGTGTATCCGAAGTTAACTCTAAAACCTAATTTATCCATCGTGTATTCTCCGTATGAGTATAAAAAATAGCCTGTAATATCTTCGGCGCCATCTTCTTGATAATTTCTTGTCATGTATAATAAATGCCCCCCAAAATCTATGCTAGCAAGTTTATAATCTGCTCCACCACCAAAGTAAGTGGTTGTTTGTTCGTTTCTTATATTATCATAATAGATAGACCCCTTAATTTTAAACTTACTAAACTTTCTTGAAAGATCAATAATTCCTAATGTATGTGAATAAGCAGCAAGAACATCAACATCAATGAAATTAAAAATTCCTGCAGTCATTTTTAGTGCCTTAAAATCGGGTTTTATTACTAAACCTGCTATATCTTCATCAAATACTGCTGCTTGAAACTGATCTGTATAACCCTGAAGTCCGGCTTTAAAAGTTACATTACTCAAAAAATCGGGTGAAAATACAAGCATTGCTCTTTTTGTTTCAACATTTTTTAAATCGTGATTGTGACTTTCATCACCCCAATCAAAATCCCCAACCTCAAGTCCGAGTACGGCTTTCAAATTATCAGAAAATACCGCATTTGTATAAAGACGAAATCTTGAATCAATTACACCAATTGTATCATATCCGTATTCTGAAAAATTTCCTTCAATAGGTTTTTTATAATCGATAGTTCTTGTCCTGAAGCTACCTCTGAATGGAATATCTGTTGCAAATGTTAGATTAATAAAGACAATTAAAACCATTACCAATAAAAACTTTTTCATAAGTCCTCCTTTTTTATTAATTCATATTTGGTTAAAGTTTAAGATTTAGATGTTAATATAAAATTATCGGTTTGTTATTTATATGTTAATTGATTTATTTTATAATTAATCTTTTTATTGTAAATACAAAGCTTTTTTCTTGAACTGAATATTAGAATAATTTATAATTATATAAGAAGATAATTGAAATGTTATTGGGGGAAAGTATAAAAAAATATAACATTAAACTTTTATTTATCTTAATAATTCTCTGTTTTTCCGGCTGGTCTCTGTATTCCAATACCAACTTGAATAGTTTTTATGATAAAATAGAGAATCTTGATAAAAAAAAGAAAGTTGATCGGCTGAATAACTTAGCATTTAAAATTAGGATTAACGAACCGAAGAAATGCATAAAACTATCAAAAAAAGCTTTAAAGTTATCTAAAAATCTAAGATATAAGTATGGAAAAATGCATTCCTACTCCAATAGCGGATTAGGACATTACTATTTGAGCAATTATAAAAAGGCCATGATAAATTACAAAAAAAGTTTTAAAATCGCTTTTGATAACAATTATAAAGATGAGTTAGCTTCTCTATATAATAATATGAGTTTGATTTATAAGAGATGGGGAGATTACTCTAAAGCACTGGATTATCAGTTTAATTCTTTAAAGCTGAAAAAGAAGATGGATGATACTGCAGGAATAGGAACCTCATATATAAATCTTGGAAATTTATACTATTATCAGAGTGAATATTCAAAAGCACTGGAATATTTTAAAAAATCAATAAAGATAAAAAAAGGACTTGAAGATAAAAAAGGGCTTTCCAAATGTTATAACAATATTGCTTTCATTTATATGAAAAAGGGTATTTATGAAAATTCTATCAAAAATCTTTTTAAAGCCTATAGGATAAAAAAAGAGTTTGATAACAAAAAGTCCCAGGCAAATACGCTTAATAATATCGGGTTGATCTATGATAAATGGGGGAAATACGATAGAGCAGTAAAATATTATAATAAAGCGTTAAGAATACATAAAAAGGTTAATAACACGAGTAGTCTTGCTTCAGTTTATAACAATCTTGGGATGATTTATAAAAAGCGCAGTGATAATGAAAAGTCTATGGAATATTATAATAAAGCTCTTAAAATTGCTTCTAAAATAAATGATAAATATATTATGTCGGGGTCTCTTAATAACATTGCTCTTATATATGAAAAAAGAAAGAATTTTAGAAGGGCGATAGATTATCTCTATAGATCATATGAAATATTAACAAAAATGGATAACACCGAAAGGATTGCCGGATGTTATAATAACTTATCAAGGAATTACTATAATATTGGTGAATATGAGAAAGCACTTGAATATGTAAAAAAATCTATTGAAATTTCTAAAAAAAAGGAGTTGAAAAACAAATTAAAGAACTCATATAAATGTCTTTCAAAAATATATGCAGGACAGGGGCATTTCAAAAAAGCATATAGAACGCATGTAAAATTTAAAGAGATAAACGATAAAATATTTTCATTAAAGAGATCGAATCAAATCTCTAAGATGCAGGCTGAGTACGATGTTAAGAAGAAAATTAAGGAAAATAAAATACTTAAGTTACAGTTAAGCAAAGAAAGAACTTTAATGAAATCACTAGGGGCAATATCTGTTTTAATAATATTAGTAGCTTTTGCAATATATAGCAGGTATGCTTTCAAAAAAAGAATTAACAGCAAACTGCGAGAAAAAAATAAAAAAATTAAACAGATGAATAAGAAATTATATAAGTATGCACATTATGATAGTTTAACAGGTTTACACAATAGAAGAAGTCTTTTAAATATTGCTGAGCGGGAGATAAATAGATTTGAACGAAATAGTAAACCTTTTTCTGTTATAGTTATTGATATTGATGACTTCAAAGAAGTAAATGATACCTACGGGCATGATTGTGGTGATTATATTTTGAAAAGAATTGCGAACCTGTTAAAAGAAAACATCAGAAAACAGGATATAATTGCAAGATGGGGTGGTGAGGAGTTTCTTCTTTTACTGCCTGATACTGAATCAGAAGGAGCTTATAATCTTGCCCAAAAACTGAATCGAATAATCAATGAAAAAGTATACAGATATAATGATAGGAGGATAAGTATATCAATAACCATGGGAATAAGCGAATACAATGAAAAAATTCCTTTTTATGAATGTGTTATTAAAGCTGATAAGGCTATGTACAAGGGTAAAGAACAGGGAAAAAACTGTGTGGTACTGGATCAGGATTACGGTTATAGGAGTCTCTTTGATTAAAAGATTACATTTTCAACCAGATAGTACCACAGCGGTATTGTTATTAGGGAGAAAATAGTTGAAAAGGTAATTATTCCCGACTGAAGTTTCTTGTCCATCTTTACATATTCTGAAAAGAAAGGTGTCATTGCTGCAGTAGGCATGGCGGCTTCTATTAGAATTACCTTTTGGTTTATCATATCGATTGAGAAAATGCTGTTTACCAGAAATAATGTAACAACTCCTATCACAAATCCGAATATCAGCCTATGAAAAGATCCGGCTAGAATAATTTTAAGTTTATTCAGTTTCATCCTGAACTTAAAGTTTAGGCCTATCGTAAATAGAATCATAGGTATAGTAATAGATGCAAACTTATCAATAAAATTCCATAAAAGTTCCGGTATTTCAACTCCTCCGAGATTTAATGAGATGGCAACTGCTGCTGCAGATATTGGTACAGAGGCATTTTTTAACAAAAGTTTTTTAAAGTTCGTACTTTTGTTATCCTTCATTTCTCCCGATTTCCTTAAGTATGCGAGAAGAAAGCCAAATGATAAAAAAACCGGCCAGAAAAGAAGCGAGAAAAAAACTGCTCTTGTAAATCCCGCATCACCATAGAAATAAGACATCACTCCCCATCCTAAAAAGCCGTAATTTCCAACAAAGACTGAGAATATATACGAGTTTCTTTCTCTATCTGTATTAGTGAATAGCTTTGAAAGAAAAAGTCCCGTAATGGAAGCAAATATAGTTACTGTAATAAAAGAGGTAACGGATGGAAAGATTTGATTTAATGTCTCCATGTTTGCTGTATACAGATTTCTTATAATAATAAAAGGAACTGTAACCCGCACCACAAATTTTCTAAGTGTATCAATCTCGGAGTCAGAAAATATATTTATTATTTTAAAAAAGTACCCGAAGAATATGGGTAGCATTATTGCAAGTATAGTGAGAAAAATTTTCATATAATTTCACCTCTTTAAAGTTATCATCAAACCAATCATAAGTAAATTCAGCAGCAAAAATTATTTATTTTCAATATTGTATATATTTTTCTACCGACAATTATATATTAGACTTGTTGATGTTAAAAGAAATTTTTATTAAATTGTGTCTGTGTGAGTGACAAAAGCAAGACATAAAAAAAGCTCCTGGTAATGAGTTACGGAAGTAATTCCCAGGATGTTATCTTAAGTAATGAATCTTGAAAATTATCTTTGATAATTCTCATATCGAACAACGAACTACTAAATACTAACTACGAAAAACTAAAATTACGATAGCAATTTTAAAATCTTCAAGGAATAAGCTTTAAGTTTTTTTCTTAATCTTAGTCTTAATCTTAATCTAAAAATCACGATAGTGATTTTTAATTTCTTCGAAGGAATTAGTTCTTTTTAATTTTGCCCTTACCCAGCGGGTCATCTTGTCTGCAGTTTTTATCTTTCAATTTTCATCTTTCAATTTTCAATTGATAAATCTTTGTTCATTGTGGGTTGTTTCGATGTGCATTGAAAAATTGCGGTTTTACTATTGAGTTATGTCTGGTTCTGATTCTAGTTCTGGTTCTTGAATCACGAAGTGATCTCTTTTTTTCTTGCAAATTGAGTGAACTAATATAAAATCAAACAAAGGGAGGGTATATTATACAGATAAGAGAGCTTTTAGAAAAATGGATTAATGATAAAGCTTTTGATAAAGAGGATTTTGAAAAATCCATAAGGTATATAGTATTATCAGAAGCTAAATACGTTCGATCCACCCTTGCATATTTATTGTATAAAAGTTTTTCTACAAAGAAAAAAAATACAAAGCTTGAGAATTTTTTAATTTCTATAGAATTAATACATTCTGCTTCGC
This sequence comes from uncultured bacterium, assembly GCA_964565585.1. Classification (GTDB taxonomy): domain Bacteria; phylum Macinerneyibacteriota; class Macinerneyibacteria; order Macinerneyibacteriales; family Macinerneyibacteriaceae; genus Macinerneyibacterium. The sequence continues at coordinate 7,658 of CAZMFS010000012.1, read as the reverse complement.
TTATTCTTGATGACCTTCCATCGATGGATGATGCCAGTTTTAGAAGAGGAAAAAAGGCCCATCACAGAGTATTCGGACCTTCAAAAACTATTCTAACAGCTTTTTATCTTGTATCCGAATCCTTCAATCTAATTTCTCATTCTGAAAAGCTTATAAATTTGCTATCTTCAAAGCTTGGCGAAAACGGGTTAATAATGGGGCAATTCCTGGATCTATTTTATAAAAACGGGGATATGGAGGTAATAAAAAAGATTCATAATTTAAAAACAACTCCGTTATTTGAATATTCAATAATTGGATCCCTGGTACTGGCAGAAAAGAACGGAGATATCTTAAAAGATATGAAAAAACTAGCCGAGCATGTCGGTTATTCCTATCAGCTTCATGATGATTATTTGGATAAATTTGGATCAATGAAGTCTCTTGGTAAGGATATAAACAAGGATAGAAACATGGGGATTTCGAGTTGTAAATTAATGAAACAGATAAATAATGAATATAAAAATATAGAATCGATTCTGGATAAATATAAGCCAAAAACGGATTCGGTTCTGAAATATATACAAAAATTAAAGGGGAGACTTACATGAATAGTTATGAGTTATTAGATAAGAATTTTTCTGTTGAGAAGCTAAGAGGATTAAATAAAGAACAGTTAAATAAGCTGGCCCGTGAAGTACGGGATTATATTATCGAAGTGACAAAAGAAAACGGGGGGCATATAGCTCCATCACTTGGAGTTGTAGACTTAACTATTGTTCTTCATTACCTTTATAATACACCGTATGATAAAATAATCTGGGATGTGGGACATCAGGCCTATGCCCATAAGATAATTACTGATAGAGCTGAAGATTTTAAAACTTTAAGACAGTATAAAGGGATAGCCGGATTTCTAAAAAGCAGGGAATCCAAATTTGATGTTTATGAAGCCGGTCATACTTCTACATCACTATCTGCAGCCGCAGGATTTGCTCTCAGTAGAAAGTTATCCAATGAGAATAATAAAATAATATCCATTATTGGTGATGGCGCATTAACAGGGGGAGTAGCCTTTGAAGGGTTAAATTTAATTGGAAGTCTCAAAGAAGATGTTCTGGTGATTCTCAATGATAATGAGATGTCTATTGCACCAAATGTAGGGGGCTTTTCAAAATATTTTAATAAAATGATTACCAATAAAATATATTTAAAGACCAAAAAAGAAGTTCAGAAAATAATGAAAAATTTAAAAATTGGAAACAATCTTATCGATTTTGTTGAAAGAATAGAAGAATCTATGAAAAATATAGTAATTAAGGGAGCTTTTTTTGAAGACCTGGGATTTGAGTATTTTGGTCCTGTAGATGGACACGATATAGAAGAAATGATTGATATAATTGAGAAGATTAAAAATATTGATGGACCCAAATTGCTTCATGTATATACACAAAAGGGTAAGGGATATGAAAAAGCTGAAAATGACCCTGAAAGTTTTCACGGGATATCTCCAAAGAAAAAGTCCAA
>CAZMFS010000012.1:0-6142 GCA_964565585.1 uncultured bacterium | reverse complement strand
AAATACACCGATATTTTTGCTTCTGAAATGTATAAAATTGCAAAAAAAGATAAAAAAGTAGTGGGGTTTACTGCTGCTATGCCAAATGGAACAGGTATGAAAATAATGAGAGAAAAAATTCCTGAAAGATATATTGATACAGGTATAGCCGAACAGAGTGCAGTTATTGCAGCTAATGCGATGGCTAAAAACGGTTATAAACCTTTCGTTGCTATTTATTCCACATTTTTACAGAGAGCTTACGATCAGTTAATTCATGATGTTGCATTACAAAATAATCCTGTTAAGTTTTTTCTTGATAGAGCTGGAGTCGTGGGTAGAGACGGTCCAACCCATCACGGATGCTTTGATATATCTTATTTGAGACTTATTCCAAATTTTGTTTCTATGGCTCCCAAGGATAGCAAAGAGATGAGGGAAATGATTCAGTTCATGAATGATTACAATGAAGGACCTGTAACTTTGAGGTATCCGAGGGGAGAAGTTATAAAACCATTTTTAAATAAAAAGGTTAAAAAAATAAAGCTGGGTGAAGGAGAATTAATAAAACGGGGAAAAGATATTATATTTTTTGCTCTGGGAAGAATGGTTAAGGAGGCCTATGAAGCTTCTTTAAAACTAAGTAAAGATAATATAGATGCAGGTGTTTTTAATTTAAGATTTATCAAGCCAATAGATAAAAAGAAAATCAAAGAACTGGCAAAAAAAGCTAATAATGTGGTAACACTTGAATATGGAAATCTTCCAGGTGGGATAAACGAGGCAATAAATTCCTATCTTGCTTCGGAGAAAATCAACAAGGATATATTAAATATAGGAATCTCCGATGAATTTGTGGAGCATGGAAATCAACAAAAACTTTTTAAAATTCTTGGACTTGATGCAGATTCTATTTATGAAAGAGTAAAAAAATGGATGAAAGATTAGACAAATATTTAGTTAATAATGGATTTTTTGAAAGCAGAAATAAAGCTCAGCAGGAGATTAAAGAGGGAAATGTAAAAGTAGATTCCAAAATATGTAAAAAAAAATCTCATAAAGTAAATGAAAAAAACAGTATAGAGGTTATTAAAAGAACATTTAAATATGTAAGCCGATCAGGGTTAAAATTAAAAAAATTTCTGCAATCGGTTGATCTTAATATGAAAAATTTTAAGGTGCTTGATATAGGTAGTTCGACGGGTGGGTTTGTTGAAGTACTGCTAGAGGAAGGTATCAGTAAAATTTATGCTGTTGATGTAGGGCAGAATCAGCTGCATAAAAAATTAAAAAAAAAAGATAGAGTGTCGTCTTTTGAAAATACCGATATAAGGGATTTTTTAAAGAAAAGAGAAAATATCGATTTTGACTTAGTAACAATTGATCTCTCATTTATATCCTTAAGGAAAATAGTAACTAAAATAATTAACAGGGCGGATAGATTTATTTTTTTATTTAAACCTCAGTTTGAAACTCCTAGGAAATATAAAAATAAGCAGGGAGTAATAAAAAATCTAGAGATACATATTAAGTATTTAAAAAAATTTGTTGATTTTTTAGAAGATATTGGCTTTAATATAATACAAATAAAAAAGTCTTTGCTAAAGGGTAGCAGTGGCAACCAGGAATATTTTATATACTGTGATAACAATAATGGGGGTACGGTTTCTTTGGATGATATAAAGAAGGAAGTTTTATCAGAATGAAAGTTTTTTTGTCAATTAATCCCACAAAAGAAAAAAAATACCAAAAGAGAATTAAAAAAATAACTACATGGATTCAAAAAAATCTCAATGTTGTAGATGATTATAAGAAATCAGATATTATTATTTCTCTTGGAGGTGATGGGACGCTTCTTTATTCCATAAATAAATATATGGATGGGTATAAGTATTTCGGTATAAACCTGGGACATTTAGGTTTTTTAACTTCTACTGTGGATACAGACTGCAGGGAGATATTAGAAAGTGTTTTTATTGACAAAAATTACGTTGAGGAGAAAATATACTATCTCAATTTTGAATATAATGATAAATGCAGAACAGCAATAAATGATATTGTACTGAAGGGCAAAAAGATTCAGGAGATTATAAACTTAAATGTTTCTGTCAATGATTCCGAAATTTACACCCATACTGGAGATGGAGTTATTATATCTACTCCTATTGGTTCCACTGCATACAATCTTTCTGTTAATGGTCCTATTCTGCATCCGTCTGTAAAAGCTTTTATATTAAATAATATAGCTGCTCATTCTCTAAATATTAGACCCCTTGTTTTACATCATAATGATGAACTTAGTATTGAGCCCGGTCAGGATGTTAGTCTTATTGTAGATGGAAGGCTTATAGATAAAATAGATTCCAAAATAGATATTACTCTATCTGATGATTATTTATCAATAATAAGGCCTCAAAACTGGAATTTTTATAAATTGCTTCCTCGAAAACTACACTGGGGAAAAAGAGGTGAGAGAAATTGCTAAAATATTTATATATTGAGAATTTTGCTATTGCTGACAGAGTTGAAATAGAATTTGATAGTAAATTCAACGTTATCACAGGTGAAACAGGGGCCGGAAAAACAATAATTGTCAATGCTTTTTCGCTTTTAATTGGGGATAGAGCAGATAGAGAAATAATCAGAAAAGGGACAAATAAAGCCAAAATTAAGGCTATTTTTAAAGTTCCAAACAGAGTGTTAAGTATTTTAAAGAAAAATTCAATAGATGCAGATAACAGGGAGATAGAATTAAAAAGAATTATTAGAAGAAATAAAAACAACAAGATTTATTTAAATGGTAATAGAGTTACCCTTACTTTAGTGAGAGAAATAATGGAAAATTTGGTAGATCTAAATAATCAAAATGAAAATCAATATCTGATGAATACGGAAAACCATATATCCTATATAGATCATTACGGCAACTACTATGATATTATTGATAAATACAGAAAAAAATACAAAAAATTAAAACACATGATAGAAAGATATAACGAGTATAAGGATAATAAGAAGAAGCTTATGAGAAGACTTGACAACTTAAAGTATGAATTCAATGAAATAAGTAATGTTGATCCAAAAGTTGGTGAGGATGAAAAACTCCGTGAAGAACTTAATATGCTTGAAAATGCTAAAGATATAATGATTTCCGGTAATTTTATATATAATATAGCGGATGAAGACGAAATGTTTGCAGAAATGCTGGATAAAATATATGAACACATAGATAATTTGAGAGGAGTTAATAAGCAGCTAACAGAATATGCAGAAAGGATAGATGAGGGACTGCAGCAGTTTATAACAACATCAGAAGATTTGAAATTCTATATTGATGATATGGAACTGGATGAAAAAAGATTACAGGAGGCAAACCAAAGACTGGATGAAATTGAAAAGTTGAAGAATAAATACGGAGATAGTATAGAAGATATTTTAGAATATGAGAAAAAAATTAAAAACGAGATCGAGGAAATTGAAGAGATGACTTTTGATTTTGAAAATATGCAGGAGAAAATTGAGAATTTAAAATCGGATGTAATCGATCTTTCTTGTAATTTATATAAAAAAAGAAAAAAGACTGCCAGTGAATTTTCAAAAAATATAGAAAAGGAGCTGGCTTTTTTGGGAATGGGCAATTCTTCCTTTAAGGTAAAATTTGAAAAATTAAAAGAAGGTTTGGAAATTGATGATGGGTATATAAATAAGGATGGTAAGCACAGGGTTAGATTCTTTATAGAGACTAATACAGGAGAGGGTTTTTATCCTTTGACCTCGATAGTTTCAGGGGGAGAGTTATCCAGGATACTATTTTCAATAAAATCTGTAATTAGTGACAAATTTAATGTGGATTTATTGATATTTGATGAGATTGATAGCGGAATAGGTGGAGAAATATCAAAAAAAATGGCCCAAAAACTTAAAAACCTATCAAAAAAGTTCCAGCTTATTGTAATTACACATCAACCTCAAATTGCAGCGGTTTCCAATAAACATTTTAGAGTTGAAAAGCAGAAAGTATCCGATCGGACCGTTTCAAGGGTAAATACACTTAGCAATGATGAGCATATAGAGGAGATAGCAAGAATGATAGCAGGGGAAAATATTAACAAATATATTCTGGAAACTGCTAAATCTATGTGTTTCGAAGAGGAGTAAGTACTGTTCAATGCAAAAAAATATATCAATCGTTATAATTTTTTTGCTCGTATCGGTTTCTGCCATCTATGGGGGATTAAAAAAAAAGTCCGGGACTGATTTTTTTTTAAAAGATGAGATCAATTCATTGAAAGAAGTTCCAGAATATTATTATGGAATTGATACATATTATTTAGATCAAAATCTTTCATTTGATGAAGAGTTATGGAATGATATTACTACCGGTGCGGTTACAGCTTCTCAAACAGGTGCCAAAGAGGGATTTATCCCCGATATAGAACTTGGAGAAGATTCAAAGATAAAAATATCGGGAAGAAAAACTGTAGATTTGAGCATCAATAATAAAATATTTACTGAAGTAGATAAAGATGATGTACAAACAACCGGTACTATTCCAAGATCACAAACAGATTTTATAATAGATCAGCAGATGCAGGTAAAAGTTGAAGGCCAGATAAAGGATAGAGTTTTTATCGATGTGGAATATGATAATACAAAGGAATGGGATACCAAAAAGAATATCAAATTACAGTACAGGGGCACAGAAGATGAAATTATCCAGGAGGTAACTTTAGGAGAAATCGATTTATCTCTTCCACAAACTAGATTTATTAGTTTTCATAAAACACTTTTTGGTGCGAGAGCCGATTTGCAGGCAGGACCGGTTCATTATTCTGGTATAATAAGCAAAAAGGAGGGAGAATCAAAGAGCAGTAATTTTACCGGACAATCGGAAATGACAACTCAAATGCTTGAAAATGAAAATTATTCAAAAAAGTTTTATAATTTATCTAATGTTTTACCCGAAGAGGATTTCCCTCTTAAGAACTTGGAAATATACTATGATGACAAAAACAAGAATACAGATGATAAGAATACAACCAAAAAGGTTGAAGTTACTATTGATGGAGAAACCAGGACATTTTATCTGGATAAACTATATTATCCAGATGATTATCGAATCAGAGATGAAAAATCCTCTTTAATAGAGTTAGAAAATGACTATGATGACGGTTATCTTGTAATTACTTATGAAGATGCAGATGGGGATGTTCATGGGTTTGATAATTTTTCCGAAAATCAGATTATCTATGATGTAGAAGAGAAATTTTCTGAAGCAAGAATGAAAAGCAAGTATTTCCTCGGAGAAAAAGGATTATCGACAGAGGATACGGTTATAAATATTTTTGACTCAACGGATAATGATAGGATATGGATAGATAACAATGAATATTATTATATTCATATATTTGGACTGGATATGGATAATAATGGAAATGTGGATAGTAGGTTTATTAATTATGAAGAGGGGTATTTAAATTTTGAAATTCAAAGAGAGGGAAAATGGATTCCGAATTATAAACCTTTTGATTTGAAGAAATATCTCGATGAGAGCGGTAATATAATCACAGAAAAATTACCTGATCACCTTGATGATATTAGAAGTCAAATCGGGGATGAAACCTTTAAAGAGCAGATTATTAATAGGTTGGATAATAGCGAAATATATGAGGATTATACAAACCCTGATTCGGATTACAGTATCTACATAAAATACTTTTCTCCTACACAAACTTTCGACTTAAATCAGGCTGATATTATACCCAATAGTGAAACTGTTACAGTGGATAATGAAGAAATGGTGAGGGGGAAAGATTATACAATTGATTATATGATAGGGAGGATACATTTCTTGAATCAGGATATAATTGGACCTAATTCTGATATTGATATAAATTATGAATACAGACCTATATTTTCGGCCAAATCGAAAACATTGTTTGGTAGCAGAATTTCATATGATAAAAGGGATGATTTTACAGTTGGTGCTACCTACATCAGGGATTGGATGCCCGAAGAAGACCTTGATAGGGCACCCCAGTTTGGTGATGAAACCAAAAGTCACACTGTCTATGGCACAAATTTTAATTATGATTATGAAATAGGAGATATTACCACCAGAATTGAAGGTGAGATAGCCAAAAGCCGTATTAATCCAAATACA
>CAZMFS010000011.1:0-15808 GCA_964565585.1 uncultured bacterium | reverse complement strand
TTTCATTTAGTAAAAATAACAAAATATCTATTAATCTGGATAAAAAATCCATTAACAAAACTGATTCGATTACAATAGTCTATCCTGATGAGAAAAATAAAAAAGATATTTTAGAAAAAGGATTTAATATTTTTAAAATTTAATAAAGGAGTATCTTATGGAGAGTAGTTTTTGAAATAAGTATGTTTTAATTGCAGTAAAATCTCTGGCTGTGTTGATAGCTGGAGGAATTTCAATTAAGTTAATATTATTATTAACCGATAAAATCATAAAAAAAAGGGTTTCCTCTCCTACAAGAATGCTTATTGAAAAGTTAATATTTTATATTGGCTGGATAATTATAATAATGTCTGTATTAAATATAATCGGTGTAAAGCTATCAGTAGTACTCGGTGCTGCAGGGATAATGGGTATAGCCTTCGGATTTGCCGCCCAAACCAGTGTTGCTAATATTATAAGCGGCTTGTTTTTAATTTCTGAGAAATCCTTTAATATTGGAGATATAATTCAAATTAACAATACAGTTGGAGTGGTAGATTCTATAGATCTATTATCAATTAAGATAAAAAAATTTAATAATCAGTATGTAAGAATACCCAATGATCAGTTTATTAAATCAGAGGTAACTAATATCACCAAATATCCAATCAGAAGATTAGATCTAAATTTAGGTATAGCTTATAAGGAAGATCCCGAATATGTTAAAGACCTGCTTCTTGATATTGCCCACAATAATGAATATATACTGGATGATCCTGAACCTACTTTTATATTTTCAGATTTTGGAAATAGTGCTCTCCAGCTATTCTTCGGAGTCTGGTTTCAGAAAGAAAATTACATCCCGGCAAAAAATTCGATGATGTTTCAAATAAAAAAAAGATTTGATGAAGAAGATATCGAAATTCCATTTCCTCATATTACTGTATATAGAGGGGAAGAATCAAAACCTTTTCAGATTGAAACAATTGAAAATAATTCGTAAATAAAACTGTCTACAGGTTTAAAGCCTGCAGACAGTTTTTTTATAAAAATAATTAACTTGGATACTACTCACTTACAACTATCATTGGACGTTTCACTCCGGCTCTTATCTGGGTTCTACCTGATAGGCTCACATACTTCCCATCAATTTCTTTAAGATAATCAATATATTCATCGTTCATTTTCATATTGCCAAATCCTTCAGTTAAAATAATTGTAAAATCAATTTCTTCTTCACCTGTTAATGCGACTCCAATTTCTTTTCCGTAATAATCTACCCAGTCTTTATTATTAATAGATGGTGCTATTATTCCTGATACTCCAACCTGTTCTGCTCTTTTAAGAAAACTGTAATTGATAGGTTCAAATGATAATAGCACTTTATTTTTATATCTTTCTTCAATGTCTTCAACATTATCTACTGTTATAACCTGACCGTAATTTTCATCACCAAATCCAATAATTCCTCTAATTTTTGTACCTTTAGTTTTTATTTTGGCTTTTAAATTCTTTTTAACATCAATTACTTCTCCACCTGTAAATGCGTATAATTTGTTTGGTTCCAAATCATAATGAACAATAACATACCCTTCTTCAGTATTTATTTCTTTTACTGTACCGGTAGTTGGGGTTTTTATAAAAATATCCTTATTTGGTGAGGAAGCTAAAACCTGACCTCCGTATACAAAATCACCTTCTTTTACATTTAAAAACCCTTTAATATGTGATGGTTTAACTCTTAAAGGTTTTGCTATTTCAACTCTTTTCGGTTTTTTAGAATAGTCCTGAATTTCTCTTAATATAATAATCCCATTGTCTTCTATATTTATTACTTTTCCTCTCACATGAGAGGTATAGCTTACTTTAGATCCAAACAATCCCAAATCGGCTTTAAATATTTTTTGATACATTTTTACTTCTTCACCCTCTTTTACAAGAATTCCATTTATAATTTCCTCTTTATCCAGTTTTTGATAGTTTTTATATCCGATTACTCTTTTTAGATCAATTATAAAAATTCTTGGAGGCGTAAATTTATTTTCTCCAATAACAGTGTCGGGTTTAACAAGGTCTCCTTTTTTAACAAATATTTCTCCTTCATATGGTAATTTCCTTTCAAAAACAAATTCCCCCTTATCAATTTTAGGTTTGCTATTATATACCTCTGTTTTCTGTTTAAATTCTTTTACTTTAAACTCTGTATTTTCATAAAGATTTAGCTTTTTATTATTAAAATATTTATCTCTCCCTCTACCATCAATTACTACAGGTAAATCGGTGTTAAACTCATCTTTTTCTGAATATTTTGTAATAAATATATTTTTTTCTGGTATTATTGTAATATCTGCACCATCCGGATAATAAACAATATCACCATAATAAATCTCTTTTTCTTCATGAGATTTATTATCAATTATAGTGAGTAATTTTTGGTCTTCTTTGAATCTCCCTGTAGGAGCAATAACATATCCAATTTCATCAATTATTTTCTCTTCATAAATTTCAACAGCTTTTTCTGGGTCTAGTTCAGCCAAAATACCCATGTGTGGACTTTTAAACGATTTATCCACAGCTAGCTTAGTAATTCCCCTTGGTTTAAATCCTTCTATTAAAATTTTTATTAATTCAGTTTTATTTTTATTTTCAGCTAAAACCCCTCCGGCCCCAATTATTAAGTCAAAATCTTTTTGCTGAAAGAATTCGTCTTTAGAATCTTCTTCCTTTCTGCTTAGAACAGTATCAAAGGGAGACGATTCTATTTTTTTCACTTTTTTTTCTAAAAATCCGATATGATGAATATCATAATTTAAGTCAATATGTTTATCCCATGCAAGATTTATACCTTCACTGGCTACGGCGTTTTCTAGCTCAATTTCAGATTTATTATGAGGTATGTATGTAGGATTAAGCATCTTATTAGAAATATAGTTTCTTATAAAATTCTCATCAGTTGATTCAGGAAAATATGATTTTATATTCTCTATTCCTGTCTGGTGTAAAATTTCTGAAATAGAATAGCTCATACCAATATTTGCTGATACAGTTCTATCATAATCTCCTAGTATATTTGAAAAAATATCGGTAGTTGCTCCACCCATATCTACCAAAATGGTATTTAGATTTTTGTGATATGAATATAAGTTTAATATATTTTCCACTCCTTTTGGAGTAGGTAAAATGTTAGTCTTAACCCATTTTTTTAGGTCAGAATAACCTGGAGCTCTTTCCATCACATTTTCCATAAATAACTCATGGATTTTATTTTTTGCAGGTTCAAAATTCATTTTATCCAGTTCCGGTCTTATATTTTCAACCATGTGCAGATTAAAGTTATCTTCTAAAGTTTCTTTCACATATTTTCTAGCACTTTCATTCCCGCAGTATATTAAATCAGGTCTTTCATTTTCCTTAAATTTTGTGGTAGGCTCTGAAAGTTTTAATAATTCAGCTAATCTTACAACTCCTGCAATATTACCTTCGTTAATACCGCCGGCCATTAAAATTAGATCAGGATGTAGATCCCTTATTAATCTCATTTTTTGGATTTCAGATAATTCATCACTTATAGTAAACTTACCTAAAAGAACACCACCAGCTCCATAGGCAGTTAATTCTACTGCCTTACCTGTATCAGTTTTTGTAAGTCCAAATACCATTATCTGTAATCCTCCACCTGCCGAGCTAGTCGTAATATAAGGTAATGATAACTTGTTTTTGCCTGTTAAAAGTTTATCTCCTGATTTATTCTCAATCTCTTTTGCGGAGTTAATAACACCAATCTTAACATCTTCTTCAGGTAATTCTACGGTTGTAGGTGTATTTGCTTCTCCCATAAATTTAAATTCATTGTCGATTTTCTTTAGATACAATCCCTTTGTGGTAGTACTACCTATATCAGTTATAAGTAATTTTTTTATATTTTCTAATTTATCAACAACATTGCCCTTCCAGAAAACCTCATCAAGAGAAGTATCAAAGGCTTTAGCAATTTTTATACATAATTTTAAGGATGGATTGAAATCTCCATTTTCCATTGCTGATATAGTTTGTCTTGTCACTCCTATTTTCTTTGCAAGTTTTTTCTGTGTTAGATTGTTTTTATTTCTTAACTTTCTAATCTTTTCTCCATAAAGCATAAAAAACCCCTTCCTTTATATCTTAAATATAACATACTTACAATTATAACAAACGTCAAGTATATATTACAATTTTTTTTAATTCTAAATATATTTTACTTTATATTTATTAAAAATATATAGATGATAAAAAAGCGTGATATCCAAAAAGATTTTTGAATATCACGCGACAAACTCGATTATTTTAATAAAAAGAAATTGTTTTTTAATCCATATCTATAATATCATAGTTCATAGTTCCTAGACCAATTTCCTCAGCATGCTTAAGCTGTAAAATATTTTCGATTTTCGGGTTTAAGCCTTTAAATTTATCTTCACCAGGTTTGAAATTATCATTTAATTTTGAATTTTCAAATCCCTGTTGATTATTGACTAGGTCTAGAGAAGCTTTATCAAGTGCAACGGGGTCTTTGGAGGCTAATATACCTATATCGGGTACAATTGGATGATCACTCCATGGAGTACAATCACAATCGGGAGTTATATCCATTAAGAAATTTATATACAAAACTTTATCTTTTTTATTTAGAACTGATCCATAAGCATATTCGGACATTCTTTCAAGGAAATCTTTAATTTCTACTTCCCAATCCATATCAATTGCTTCTTCCTGACATACATTTACGCATTCTCCACAACCTATGCATTTTTTTAAATCAATACTTGCTTTACCTTTTTTAAGTGTAATAGCTTCACGCGGACAATTTTCAAGACATAGTCCGCATCCAATACATTTTTCTTCGATTACTTCGGGCCATACATCATGTTGATCCCTTTTACCAATTTCGGGTGCACAACCCATTGCAAGATTCTTTATAGCTCCTCCAAATCCAGCTAAAATATGCCCTTTGAAATGAGACATAACTACCATACTATCTGCTTCAAGGATATCACTTGCAATTTTTACATTTTCAAAATGTTTTTTATCTATTTTGATATTCTCATAATTCTGACTGTTAATACCATCTGCAATAATAATTGGAGCATTTACTGTAGAATATGCAAATCCATTATATACAGCTGTATTTATATGATCTACAGAATTTTTCCTTTTACCTGTATACAGGGTATTTGTATCAGTTAAAAAAGGTTTTACTCCATACTTTTTTATTTTATCTACAACCACTCTAACATAGGTAGGATTAATATATCCATCATTACCTTTCTCCCCAAAATGAATTTTTATACCTGATATTTCATCCTTTTGAAAAACATTTCTAAATTCCTCAATATCAAGAATCCTTTTCAGTTTATTAGCTTTATTGTCTTTTTTTCCCCTAGCTCTTAAATTATATTTATAAACTTTTGATTTCATACTACCTCCTTTATTTCAAGGTTAATTATAAAATAAGAAGTATAAAACTCAAGATTTTATTTATAGAAGATAAAAAGTTTTATTTTCTTAGGATTTTATCAATATCATTTTTAAGAAATTTAAGAAATTTCTTTGATGACTTTACTTCTTTTTTTAATCTCCAATGCATTATTTTTCTTAAATTATTCTTGTTACTTATTACTTCCATAATAAAAGTATATAATCCTGAAAGAAGTAAAAAATCTTTTAAATCAGCATGAAAAAGCGGATTTACAAATATATAATCGATACTCTCTTTCCAGATAATTTTATTTATTAATGAAGAAAATATTCCTGAAAGCAAGGAAAGCAAAGTCCAATAGGTCCAGAAATTGTTTCTTTCGATTTTTATATAATATCTGTATCCTTCAGCAATTATTACAATCGATATGAAATATATCATAATATATAAATAAAAAGGAATATTAATTTGAAATAGTTCTGCAAGAAACGATCCCCTAATATTTATTACAGGTTCTATAAAGGTTAAATTTTTAAGAATAGAAATTTTATATATACCTGAAAAGACTATATATTTAAAAAATTGATCGATACTTATTAAAATTAAAACTACTAGAATTAATTTATATTTAATCCTATTGCTAAATATATTATTTAACCTGTTAAATAGAAAAGAGATTAGAATTACGATTATAAAATTTATTACTAATAGTGTTATTATCCTATCTATTTCTATTTTACCAATAAAAATAAAGATGAATATAAAAAGAAACCAGTAAAGTAGGAATACTAGAGTGTTTTTAATATTTTTCATTAATAAACAGCTTTAATCCTGCCATATTCAATATTTGCATTGTTTTGCAAGGTTTTTTCTTTATATTTTTCAAGTTTTTTAAATCTTTTTTCATTGAATTTTAATATGTTTAATAACCGGTATACAATCATCGGAATTGGTCTGGAATTACCGTCTTCTATTTTTATAGCTATTCCCAAATTGTTTTTTCTATCAGCTATACAGAAAACTCCCTCTGCTCCAATCTTACCAATTAAATCTTTATCAGTATTTTTATTGAATTCAGTACAAAACCCATTAGAACCAGCAATCAGAAATGGATACTTATTAATTGCATCAAATATCTTAATGACAGCTTCTCTATAAGGTTTTTTTAATTTTTTTATATCGGCTAATCTTGAATAACCAAATGCCATATTATAAATCGGAAGTGCAAATACTGGAGCAGAACATCCATCTATACCTATAGTTAAATCTTTCTTTTTAACTTTGCATATATATGAAAATATTTTTTTTATATTATTTTGAACTGGATGATCCCGGTTTAAATAACTGCTATACTCTAAATTATTTAATTCACAAACAGATAGAAAACCGGCATGCTTTCCAGAACAATCACAAAATAATTGAGATTTTCTAAACTTTTTATAAGCCTGTTTAAAAGCAATTTCCTTCTTTCTGGAATATTGTTCTCCACACTTTAATTTATCTGTTGATATACCAATTTTTTTAAAAATTCCCTTTAATGTATCAATGTGTTTTTTTTCTGCAAAATGTGAAGAACAAATTAAGGCTAACTCCTTCTGATTTAACTTATAATAATCATAGGCCCCGCTTAGAATAACATTCAAAGCCTGAATGGGCTTTGCAGAGGATCTAATATAGGTTACTTTATTAATATCACCCTTTTTAAAAATAACTTTACCACTACTATCAACTACTGAAATATATCCTCTGTGAACTGACTCTACTATATTGCCACGATATACTTTAGCTAATATTTCAGACATTTTAACCTCTATTTTATTAAAATATTGGATATGCTATTAATATTTTCAGCTTTAGAAACTATAAAAACTTCATCATTCTCCTGCAAAACATTATTCCCTCTTGGAATTAAATATTGATCATCTTTTTCCCGAAAAATACCTATAAATACACTCTCCTGGGGGAAATTATTATCCTTTGTAATCTCCTCTATTGTTTTATTTAAACTTTTTGATGAAGAAGGTATCTGAATGGCATAAATATTGGCTCTTTTTGGCCCCAGATTTGCAATCTCTTTTACTGGTGGTTTTTCAATCTCCATAACTATTTGATTGATTAACAAATCACTTAGTTTAACAGTGATATCAACTCCTGCTGCTTTATATGCATCCTCATAGGTATGCTTTCTAACAAAAGCAAGAACTTTAGGAACTCCCAGTGTTTTAGCGAGGATTGCAGTTGAAATATTTTGGGAATCACTGTGTAGAAAGGATAATAAGAAATCTGCCTTTTTTGCTCCGGCATCTTTTAAAATATTAATGTTATTTGCATCTCCATTTATAGTTATCACTCCTGTTTCGGCAAATATTCTTTCACAAACTTCTTTATCTTTATCTATAACTACAATATCATGTTTATTTTTAGAAAGTATTTTAATTATTTGGCTTCCTACATTACCTGCACCTGCTACAATAATATACATATATTATCTCCTTTCTATTAAGTCCATGCTTTTCTACTAAATAATAGTAAAACCGGTAATATTTCCAAACGTCCAGCCAGCATCCCTAAAATATAAACTATTTTTACAAAAGGATTTAAACTTATTAAACCTTTTACTGAAATATAACAGGGACCTATATTTCCTAAGGCACTAAACATTCCGGAAGCAGATTCAAAACCTCCATATTGTGATAAAAAAGCAGTAGCAAGACCACCAATCAGAATCAAAATCAACCATAAAAAAAATATTGTTGTAATTCTGTTGATTTCTTCATCATCAATTTTTTTTCCTTCAAAGTATACTGAGCTAAGTGCTCTTCTTGGAGCATACATTTTAAAAATTTTAATATCTGCAATTCTTTTTAATATAGCTATTCTTAATACCTTAAACCCTCCGGCTGTTGAACCAACACATCCCCCTATAAACATTGCCACCAGAAATAGCTGTTTTGCTACTGCGCCAAAATATGGAGAACCTATATTTTTGGTACCAAATCCGGTAGTTGTAATAATAGATACAACCTGAAATAATACTGTTCTAACGTTTTTTTCAAGTACAAACCAAAACTCTTTTGAAAATAAAGCTACATTTTTAAAAATATCATTGGATACTATTCTTTCTCCAATAATAAAAATAAAAAACAAAACAATAATCCCAATAAAATATCTAAATTCTACATTCTTAAATACCTTTTTAAAATCTCCTTTTAATAAAAAATAATGCAGTAAAAAACTAATACCTCCTAATAGCATACCGAGAATAATAATATATTCTATTATGTTTGCATTTGCAAAATTGTTTAGAGAAAAAAAGGCAATGCTCTCATCAAAAGTAGAAAAACCTCCAGTTGATAGAGCTGTTAAAGAATGATTTATACTATTAAATAGAGTTACACCATTTAAATATAATAGAAAAACAATAAGAAGAGTAAAAAAAGTGTATATAAGCCAAAGAATTTTTACAGTATTTACTAATCCGGGAGTTGGTCTATCCGTTTCTGCTTTATGACTTTCCGCACCAAATAATCTATGAGCACCATATATTTTTGAAGAAATTCCTATAAAAAATGTAATAATTCCTAATCCACCTATCCACTGAGTTAGACTTCTCCATAACAAAATACTTTTGGGCATAGAGTTTAAGCCTGTGAACATTGTTATACCTGTAGTCGTAAATCCACTCATAGCTTCAAAATATGAATTTATAAAAGATTTTCCAATGCCTAGTATATAGGGAAAAGCTCCAATAAATGAAAATAAAAGCCACCCTAAAGCACATACAATCATACCCTGTGAAAGATCCAAGTGAGTTTTGCTTGTAAATTTATATAAAACAAATCCGGTAATTAGAGAACCGATAAAGGTATATAAAAAAGAATTAAATATTGCAATATTATCATAAAATAATGAAAAAATTAGCGGAACTAATAAAATAAATGAAAATAGCAAAGTTAAATAACCTAATATATGAAAAATCCCGAATATAGACTTAATTCTTTGATTCATATATATATTATAGATATTATTATTCAATAATCAAGAATTGTGTACTTTCAATAATTAATAAGTATTAAAATTTCTTTGACATTTTTAATTGAATTAGTATAATATTCTCTGTTGCGCCCATAGCTCAATTGGATTCAGAGCGATTGACTACGGATCAATAGGTTGGGGGTTCGAATCCTCCTGGGCGTGTTATTTATGAATGCAATAATAATTAGATCTTTAAAAATATCATTACTGGTTACATTAATATCGCTACTCTTAAATGCTCTTGTTTTTGCAAATGGAACCGAACCTTTATCAATAGTGCTTTATTCTTTAATTACAACTTTTTCGATATTTTTTTTATTTAATTTAAAATTTTTTTCTAAACTTGGATCATTTTTACTATATTCAGTGATATTTGCTTTTTTATCTAGTTTTTTTATCGATATGTTTTTACCTGAAAACTTTTTATTACAAATTGCATACTTTACCTTAATATATTTTTTTCTATCACTTTCTCTCTTCTTCTGGAAAATATATTTTCTTCAGCTGGGCAAACACTGGCTTTATTTTTTAGCATTTCTTGATTATATTCTTACTGTTGCCATAATTTCATATCTTTTTTTCCTTACAATAGGATACCAAAAATTTGAAATCCTGGATGTTCTTTTTATAAATCTAAGAGTTTTTTCAATTAGTGGATTTATTATTTTCTTTTTAGAATATTATACTATGAGATATGGTACATTAAATATTTTTTAAAAGTATTGTAATATTCTTCAAATTTATATTTAGAAATATCAAGATTTTTTGCTTCTCCATATACTAGTTTTTTCATATCATTGTAAAAGGATGGAGATAATTTTATCCCCTGATGGCAGTTATCACAATAAAACCTGCCATTTGAACTATCCAAAAAAATTAATCCATGACTATTTCCACATTCACATTTTTCATTGAAGAAAATATTCCAACCTAAATATTTCAAAAAATAATAGAAAAAAAATAAAATACCCTTATAGGGTTTTTTATTCTTGATTCCTTTTAACATAATTAAAAATTTATTATATATTTCTGGATGACTTTCTTTTTGAGGAATAGTCCTACGAATAAAGGATACTAATTCACCTGTTTTAAAATATATTTTTTGATTTTCTATAATAAACTGTGAACTTTCCAGTAAATCCGTATCAGCAAGAGTATAGATGTTTTTATTTTCTTTCCAGTAAAAATATATATACAGTCTATTTAAATATTCAAGTTCTCCTAGAAACTTACTTTTTTCTCTTAATCCGCCTTTAGCTATAAGAGAAATCCTGCCCTTTTTTCTTGTAAAGATATCAAATATTACAGAAGTATTTTGAAATTTTGTTTTATATAAAATTATACCTTCAAGCTTTATTTTAGCCATTATCCCAGATAATTTAAAAATAATGTAGCCAGCGATAAATAAATAATAATTCCTATAGCATCATTGGTTGTAGTTACAAAAGGTCCTGTTGCAATCGCTGGATCTATATCAAATTTTTTAAACATAAATGGTATTATAGTTCCAATAAATGAGGAAGCAGTAATACCAAGAACCATAGAAATACCGAGAATAATTCCCAATATAAATTTACCATACCAAACAACTGCAATTGAGGAGATAATTGTTGCTACTGCTATACTCATAATAAAGGCAACAGCAAGTTCTCTTAACAAAGTTTTTTTCAGTTTATCAAAGTTTATAAAGCCAATAGCCATTCCTCTAACTACAATTGTGGCAGTTTGTGTCCCAATATTTCCACCCATAGCTGTTATTACAGGAATAAAGCTTGTTAATATAATAACTTCATGAAGAGTTGCTTTAAAAAGAGATAACAAAGAAGCTGAGAGCATGCTACCAAAAAAAGTAGTAATTAACCATGGTAGTCTCATTTTAGCTACATTTAATATGTTTTTAGTATAGATATCTTCTTCCTCAACTCCTATTGCTTTATAAGCATCCTCAAGTTCTTCTTCTCGAATAACATCTATTATATCATCAGAAGTAACCATTCCTATAAGTTTATTGCGATTATTCACAACTGGTAAAGCAAAAAAATCGTATTTTTCAATAATATTTGCAACTTCTTCCTGATCTGTATATACATTTGCTTTTATTACTTCTTCAGTCATGATATCCTTCATCGAGTCAGAATCTGCAGCTAAAAGTAGATCATGTAGCGACAATACCCCTTTTAATATTTTATTATTATTAACAACATATATATACAGTAAAGAATGAATATTTTCCGTGTTTTTTAATTTTTCCTTTACTTCACTTACAGAACTTGTGGGATAAGTAGTAAAATAATCCTTGGTCATTCTTCCGCCGGCTGTGTCCTCAGGATAAATAAGTAATTTTTTTAGATTACTTTCCTTTTTCCTGCTAAATTTAGCTAATATATCGTTTCTTTTATCTTCCTCGAAATCTAATAAAATGTCAGCAATTTCATCCAGATCAAGCTTTTTTATAATTTTATAAATATTATTAATATCTTTATTACTTATAAGATTAATTATTTCGGTTTTAAGATGAATATTAGAGTGTGACAAAACATCTCTCTTGTACTTAAGTGGAAGCCTTGAATAATAGTTATCCACCTCTTGAACATTTAGAGTATTAAAAAAATTCAATATATCATTTAATGAATAATCAGATAGCTTTTTAAAATTATCTGATTCAATAATTTTTTGAACAATATCTTTTTTTTCAATATCAGGACTCATACAATCCTTTATATTACTTTATTTTTAGGCTCTTTCCCTTTAGATACATCAATAATTGCCTGAGCAGCCATGCGGCTCATCTCTTCTCGTGCGTATTTTGAAGCACTACCTATATGGGGTAATATTACTACATTATCCATATTATAAAGTTCATCATTAATTTCAGGTTCATATTCATATACATCTAAACCTGCTGCTCTAACCTTATTTGTTTTTAAAGCTTCAACAAGGTCTTCTTCCTTTACAATTGCTCCTCTACCTGTATTTACTAAATAAACTCCATTTTTCATTTTATCAAAGGTTTCTTGAGTAAATGTATGTCTAGTTTCATCAGTTAAAGGAGCATGAATAGAAATAATATCACTTTTTTTTAATAATTCTAAAAAAGATACAAATTTAGCATTATATTTTTTCTCCTCTTCAAGATCCATAGGTTCTCTGTCATGATATATTATATCCATATCAAAACCGTTACATTTTTTTGCAAAAGCTTTTCCAATTCTACCCATACCAAAAATACCAACTGTTTTATCTTTTAATTCCTCACCTATAAAAAGTTGTGGCCTCCAGCCTTCAAATTTTCCCTTTCTAACAAATTTATCGGCTTCTACTATTCTTCTCATAATTGTTATTAATAATCCGAAGGCTATTTCCGAAGTGGCATTTGTTAAAACTCCGGGGGTATTACAAACGGTTATATTATTTTTTTTCGCTGCTTCAATATCTATATTATTGTATCCCACTGCATAGTTTGATACAATTTTTAAACTACCTTCTCCAGCTTTATCCAACAGATTTTTATCAATTTTATCATATAGCATTGTTAATATACCAAAATATTTGTTAATATTGTTTTCAATAAACTCCCTACTAATAGCTTTATCCTTATTATTTATTTCAACATCAAAATGATTTTTTAAAAGTTTTATCCCGTTTTCGGGTATATCATAAGTAACTAATACTTATTCCATATTGTTTTCCCTCCTAATATCTATATTATAATTTATTTTCGGCTTCAAGGATTTTTCTTATATTATTTTCTTTTTTAAACCAATTAGCTAATACTTTTTCTTTTTTCTTCTCAGTTAACAAATATTTTTTTTTGTTAATATTTTTTTCTAGATAATTTCTTAATATATAGGCAGTTATTGCTACAGTTACAGATACATTAAAACTTTCGACAAACCCTTTTATTGGTATATAAAAAAAACCATCTGCTAGTTCTCTTGCAGTATCAGAAACTCCGTATCCCTCCTGCCCAAATAAAAAAGCTGTTTTTTGTTTAAATTCCATTTTATCCAGAGGTGGATATTTTTCATTTGGTTCTGCAATTAAAAATTTATAACCTTTTTCTTTTAGCTTATTTTTGCATTCCTTAACCTGTTTATATTTATTTATTGATAACCATTTATGAGAACCCTGAGTAACACCTTTACTTATTTCAAATTTATTTTTCCCTTCTACTATATATACGTCCTGAAATCCGAATCCTTCTATACTTCTTAACCCGGCACATACATTATGAGAATCATAGAAATTTTCAAATACAAAAGTAAAGTAGTTAGTTCTTTCCTTCAGAACATTTAAAAGACGATTATATCTTCTATCCTTTATATATTTAGAATATTTAGAAAAATCCATGCCTAAAAGATATCATAATGTATCACACATTTCAATAATTGAATTATAGAATTCATTTTTATTTTCAATTGATTTTAATATATCTATATTACTGTTATCTGCAATTATATAAGATATTTTAGACATAATATTGACATGTTCACAGGGTTTTTCCTTATCCGATATAAATAAAAAAACAATTTTAACATCAGTATCATCCATAGAAGTATAGTTGTTTATTTTATCTGCTTTCAAACAAGCTATAACAGTTTTCCCCCAGTTTTCAATTCTTGCATGAGGAATTGCTGTATTCAATCCAATTGCTGTAGTAAGCTTTTTTTCCCTTTTGTTTACAGCCTCCAAAATATTCTTGTAATCCCAATTTTTAAAGCTACTAACCTGTTTTACTAGGTATTCCAGCATTTCTTCTTTATCAAATTCCTTTTCTTCTATAAATACTAATTCGGGGTAAATACTATTTTTTATTTCCATGACTAACTCCTTAAAAATCTACTATATTATATTTTACCACTTTGATGATTTTTTATCAAGGATTTTTTCCATATCCTGTTCTGCTTTATTTATCATATATTTTGCTTTTGAAAAATCAAAAAAATTTATATCTTTGAATATTGGTTCATAATATACATCCAAATTTTTATATTTTTCATTTGTTTTGCTTTCAATAAAAAAGTTTTGGGTTATATAGAAAATATTTTCAATAATATCCATTTTAGATAATGAATTTTTATCTTCTTTTTCAAAAAAATCATCAAAAAAGTCATAAAGTGAAAATATTTTTTCCTTTATAAGATTTTTTTGATCATCATTTTTAATCTGTTTCAATATAAAATTAGAATCTATCTTTTTCTTAAATGTTTGTTTTTTCTTTTTATGTTTTCTTTTATAATAATCCAGATCAATGCCAATTTTTTCTTTCGAAAATTTCTTTATTTTTTTCTTCATAACATTAACTGCTATAATAGAATCGGGATTATATTCTTCAACTACATCCAGTGGAAGGGGATTTATCAAACCACCGTCAAAAAGAACTCTGTTTTTATATATAAATGGTGAAAATATCATGGGGATCGACATACTTGCTCTCAATGCAGAAACTAAATCTCCTCTATCAATTATTACCTCGCAATTATTTTTTAAATCAAAAGCAACAGATGCAAATCTAATAGAGAGATCTTCTATGTTTGTATAACCCAGTATATTTCTAAAAAATTTTACAATTTTGTCCCCTTTTATAATTCCCGTTTCTGCAGTAGGTAAAATTAAAATTTTTGCAAATTCCTTCCAATTGAAATTATTAGCAATCTCTTCAATATCTTCAATAGCTATACCGCTACTGTAAAATCCTCCAACAATAGCTCCCATACTGGTTCCAATAATTATATCCGGATGTATATTATTTTTTTTTAATGCTTTAATTACACCTATATGAGCAAAACCTCTTGCTCCACCACCACTAAGAACTAAGGCTGTTTTTGACATCTTACCTCCTATTTGTATATTATAAAGAATAATGAATGATTATTCAAGAATGATATTTATAATTTTATCTAAATTTAAAATTATAAATTGACATAGTAATATTTACCTAAAGATTCCTCAATTGTATTATGCTGAATTCTTAACTTATTAGTAATTGATTGATATTAAATAATCTTTATAAATTTAATGCTCTAAATATTTTAATTAATTATTTTTTGATATTCTTTTAAAGTAATGAGGGGAATCGCCCCACTCATTAAATCCAACAGTTTCCCCTATTGATTCTACCCTTCTTTTTAAACAGCTTTTACATTCGGTTGATTTTTCATCGGTACATGGTTTATTTTCATAAAGTTTGTAGTATTCTCTGTATTTTTTATCGGTTATATTTGGCATTACTACATTTGCTCCAGCTTTTAATCCCAGTTCTCTACCTATCGGATTTAATGCCTGTAATGCAGTAGTAGCAGCTATATTAACATCTTTAAGAAAAATTCTTGTTAATGC
>CAZMFS010000010.1:0-15885 GCA_964565585.1 uncultured bacterium | reverse complement strand
TAGGTATTTTTTGATATATTATATATTTAATAAAAACAAATATTAGGAGGAACTATAATGATTGTGGAAAAAAAATTAAACGAGATAAAAGAAAAATTGCTTTATGAAGCTAATATAACTAAGAAAATGATAAAGTTTGCTCTTGAAGGTGTTTTATATAGCAATAGGGAAAAATTACATAACCAAATATTATGTAATGAAGAAAAGGTAAATAAAACAGAAATAGAAATAGATGAAAAGGCAGTATCCTTTATAGCCAGATATCAGCCAGAAGCAAGACATCTAAGGACTATCTTTACAATTATAAAGATAAATAATGATCTAGAAAGGATTGCTGATTTGGCAGTTAACATTTCTGAAAATTTTCTTAAGTTAAACATAAATGAAGACGATGATGTAATGAACATGGTTAAAAATGTTGGAGAGAAAACAAGAAATATGCTTGAAAAGAGTATAGATAGCTTCATGAATCAAAATATTGAACTGGCTGAAAAGGTTATTGAGTCTGATGATGAAGTAGATGAAGGTGAAAGAGAAATTATGAAAAAACTGGTTGAAAAATTAAAGAAGAGAAAAGATGCAACCCAGTTTGAATTTTATTATTATAGAATTGCTAAAAGTTTTGAAAGAATAGCCGACCTTTCTACTAATATTGCCGAGGATACTATTTATATGAGCCGGGGAAATATTGTCAAACATGCAAAAGGAAGGGATGATAAAAAAGATGAGTGATAATAAATTAATATATATTGTTGAAGATGAGGAGGATATTGCAGAACTGGTAAGTGTTAATCTGGAAAAATCTTCATTTAAAACTAAAAAATTTTATGATATTTTTACTTTTAAAAACAAGCTGGCAGTTGAACAACCTGATTTAATTGTTCTTGATCTTATGCTTCCGGATGGAGATGGTTTAGATGTATGCAGTGATCTAAAGAAGAATAGTAAATACAAGGATATACCGATAATTATTCTAACTGCAAAATCTGAGGAGATGGATAAGGTGCTGGGACTTGAACTCGGTGCTGATGATTATGTTACAAAACCTTTTTCTCCTAGAGAACTTGTAGCAAGAGTTAAAAATATATTAAAAAGATTTGATAAAATACCAGAAGAAGAAAAAGAGATAATAAAAATTAATGATGATATTAAGATTAATACCAAAAAACATGAAGTTGCTGTCGATAATAAAAAAATTAATTTAACAGCAACAGAGTTTAAAATTCTTAAAATATTAGCTAAAAGAAAGGGATGGGTATTTAGTAGAGAAAAGATATTAAATCGTTTATGGGGCAATGAAAAAAATGTTATAGATAGAACTGTCGATGTTCATATAAGACATCTCCGTAAAAAACTTGGGGAATATAAAGATATCATCAAAAATGTGAGAGGAGTGGGATATAAAATAGATGTTTAAAATTAAATCTATCTATTTGAAAATATTTATTTCTTTTCTATTATTAATAGTTGTAATTACAGGTTTTTTTCTATATTTTAGCTATAATACAATTTATGATAACTATATAAAGAGCAAGACAGAATCGCTGAAAAAAATAAATTATTTTCTGGAATCAACTGTTTCAAAGTTTTTTGAAAATCCGGATATTCTTGATAAAAAGATTAAAGAACTCGGTGATATAACAGATGTGAGAATAACAATTGTAAAAAAGAACGGAAAAGTAATAGCAGATTCGTTTAATAATCCTGCCGAGATGGAAAATCATAAAAACAGGATTGAATTAGTAAATTCACTTGAAAAGGGATTGGGAAAAGCAGTTCGTTACAGTGAAACAGAAGATAAAAGAATGTTATATGTGGCAATAACCTATAGGGATAATAAAACGGTAAAAGGATTTATCCGTTCAAGTTTATATGTGGACGATATTAAGATGACTATTAATGAATTATTTGAAAAAATATTTGTTATTTCGATTATAATAATTATATTTTCCCTACTTGGTGCGTATGTTTTTGCAAGAACTATATCACATCCAATAAAAAGATTAACGGAAGCTTCTAGTGAAGTTGCTGAAGGTAATTTTGATGTAAAGGTGTATTTAAATAAAAAGGATGAATTTGGCGTACTCGCAAGTAGTTTTAATTATATGACAGAAAGAATTAACAATCTGTTTTCAGAAGTCAGGGAAAATCAGAAAAAACTTGAAGCAATTATTGAATCTATTCAGGAACTTCTTTTTGTTGTAAATAATGAGGGGGAAATAAAATTAATTAACAATAATTTTAAAAATTTTTTTAGTCTAGGGAATTATGCAGATAAATCGGTTTATGAAATAATTTCTGAACCGGATATGATTGAATTACTAGAAAAGATTAAAAAAAATAAGAAAAATATTGTAAAAGAAATTGAAATGAATGAAAAAATATTCCTTGTAAGTCTATCTTATGTGAAAGAATCCGAGGATATTATAGGTTTGCTTCATGACCTTACAGAATACAGAATGTTAAATAAAATAAAAAAAGATTTTGTATATAATGTGTCCCATGAATTAAAAACTCCTCTCACTTCAATAAAAGGTTTTTCAGAAACACTGCTTACAAATAAAAAATTTAACGAAAATTATATAAGAATCATAAAAAAGAATACAGATAGAATGATAAAGATAGTTAAAGATCTACTAACTTTATCAGAACTTGAGATAAGACAGAATATAAAAAAAGAGAAAGTTGATCTTAGAGATCCAATTGAAAACGCTTATGTAATTGTAAAGGAAAAAGCTGAAAATAAGGGTTTAAAATTGAGCAAAGAGTATTTAGGAAAAAAATTTAATGTTGAAGGGGATAAGTTTAAACTTGAGCAGCTATTTATAAATTTGCTCGATAATGCAGTAAAATATACAAATAAAGGGTATGTTAGGATAATTGCAAAAGAGCTGAATAATAGACTTGAGATTATAATCGAGGATACAGGAATAGGTATCCCCAAAAAGCATTTAAATAGAATTTTTGAAAGATTTTATGTTGTGGATAAAAGCCGTTCCAGAAAAAAAGGTGGAACCGGCCTGGGATTATCGATTGTTAAGCATATCGTAATGCTTCATGATGCCGAAATAGATGTTGAATCAGAAAAAAACAATGGAACAAAATTTAGGATTACTTTTAATAAAAAATTAAATTAAGTAAACCGCTTTGAGTTTTTTAATCGAGATTTGATATTTCGATATTCGAGGGACAATGGTTTAACTTCATATTAATATGGGGTAAATAATAAAATTCGAATTTTTTAACACACAAAATCTCTCTCAGACACTATTGTCTTGGCCCCTAAGTGATTGGATAAAATATAAGTATAACATCATGAATTTTTAAAAATTTGTTTTATTAATAGGGATTAGATAATTTTCAAAAAGTTTTTAAACCTTTTAATTTTAATCTTTACCATTACTTATGGATAAGTCTTGTTTGAAATTTCTAATTTTCGTCTTTTAATTTTCAATTTTAGAAATAATGTAAGTTATTTTCATATTGGTTCTTGATTTGAGGGCCTTTTTTGGTATAATATCGGTCAAGAGGTATTTCTATGAAAAAATTTACTATAATAATTATTCCACCAGGCAGTACTAAAATGAAAAAGCTTAGACTGGGAAAAATTCCTTTTCTTCTGCTTGTACTGTTTCTGGTTCTTGTAATTGCTTATTCAGTATGGCTGGCTTTTAATTTTTCTTCATACGTGTATCAAAAGGAAAAAAATGAACAGCTTTCTTCCAGATATGAAACGCTTGTTAAGGAGAGAAAAAAAGATAAACGAAAGCTGAAAAAAATCAAAAAAGAACTATCACAGCTTGAAGACATGATGGGAAAAATATCCAATATTATGGGAGTAAAAATTGATAAAGAAGTAAATAATAAGAAGGATTATTATCAAAGTTATGAAAAAAAATGGATAGGTGAAAAGTTAAAAGAATACAATTATGTAACAAGGGATAGCTATATGAACCTATCAGCCCCTAAATTTATTCCTGTTAGTGGATGGATTTCATCAAGATTTGGGACAAGAAAATCGCCCTATACAAGCAAAAAAGAGTTTCATCCTGCTGTTGATATAATTGCTCCTATGGAAAGAACTATCCGGGCTGCTGCTAGTGGGAAAGTGGTTAATATAAAAGACGATCCTACTATGGGAAAGGTTTTATACATATATAATAAATGGGGTTATATAACAAAATATGCACATAATAATAAAATATTTGTAAATGTTGGAGATAAGGTAGAAATAGGGGATAAAATTGCCGAAGTGGGAGTTAGCGGAAAGACAACGGGGCCCCATCTTCATTTTCAGATGGAATTATTGAGAGTTCCAATAGATCCAGAAAAATATGGTATGGAATTAAGTGATAAAAGAATATTTGATAAATCAGGAGGGAATGAATAATGGCAAAAAATAATTATGATATGAATACTATACTTGGAGAAAATTCCAATTATGAAGGTGATATGAAAATAGAAGGTAGTATGAGAGTTGAAGGTACCTTTAAGGGGGAGATTACAGCGAGTTCAGTAGTAGTTGGAAAGAATGCCAAATTAGATGCTAATATAAATGCAGATAGTGTAATTGTAGGTGGCGAGGTTAATGGCAACATAAAAACTACTAAAGAACTTACACTTCAGAAAACAGGAAAAATTATAGGGGATGTAGAAACTCCTAACCTTGTTGTGGAAGATGGAGCAATACTTCAGGGAAACTGTAAAATGACATAATATGAACCTAAAAGATTATTTAAGATATTTTTACATCTTTTCACAGCTTAGTTTCGTAGTTGTTGTTTCAATTGTAATATTTTTATATTTGGGGAATTATATCGATAAAAATGTATGGCAAACAGGAGGAGTTTTTACAGTTTTAGGTATTTTTTTGGGGATATTTTCTGCTGGTTATAATTCCTATAAAATATATAAAAAATATGTAGATGAACTAAAAGATATTGATAAAAATAGCAATGATAATTAATTTAGGATAATTTTGGAGACTTTGTGTTAAATTTTTATTGACATGAAATGTTTATCGTGATACCTTTCACGAAAGGTGAGATATGGAATATTCAGTAATGAAAGTATTATTAAATAAGATATTAATATTTATTGGAATTGTAGTTTCAATTATATTATTTTTTGTAACAGAAGATGCTATTGCTTTAGGGTTTTTAGCAGGAATTATTGTAATGCTAATAAACTGGAAATTACTTGCATGGCAGAATGAAAAAATTGTAAAAGGTGAAAAAAAACCAAGTTATGCATATGCATTTTATTTTTTTAGATATGCTATTATAGGTGCAGTACTGTTCTTGTCATTTAAATTTGAAAATATTAATGGTTATGGTACAATAGCAGGTGTTATATTTGCCTTGATTTATGCATTTGTTTTTGCTCTTTTCATAAGCAAAAAAGAAAGGGGAAACCAGGATGAGTGAAGTTGGCTCAATTGATACAACTTCTTTTCAAATAGGAGAGTTGAATATAGTTTTTAATCATCATACATTGATAATGATATGGATTGTAATTTTTGTTATTTGTCTTGCATTATATCTATTAACAAGAAATATGACCAAGATTCCTTCAAGAGGTCAAACTGTAGTGGAGATGCTTGTAGGTTATTTTGATAAGTTAGCTAAAGAATCATTGGGAAAAAATCATAGAAAATATTTACCTTTTATAGTTACAATATTTTTATTCATTTTAATTTCAAACTGGATTGGGATTGTACCTTTTTTGGCAGAACCTACAAAAGATTTAAATACACCAATGGGAATAGGTATTCTTGTTTTATTTGTAACTATTTATTCCGGTATTAGGTATAATGGCTTCTTGGGATTTATAAAGGAATTTTTTGAACCTGTTTGGTTCTTATTTCCTATCAATGTAGTTGGGGAAATTGGAAAATTTATTTCACTAATATTTCGTTTGTTTGGAAATGTTTTCGGAGGTTCAGTAATAGTTTGGGTTGGTTTTACTATGTTATTGAAAACCTGGTGGACAGGTTGGATTTTAGTATTTCTCGGTCCAGCCCTTTATGGTTTTTTTGGTTTGTTCATTGGAGCAATTCAGGCTTTTGTTTTTACGATGCTTTCAATGACATATATCTCCATAGTGAAAAATTAAGGAGAAAAAATGGAAGTTTTAACTGAGTTAGTTATATATTTAAGTGCTGGAATAGCAATGGGATTTGGAGCAATTGGATCTGGCATAGGAGAAGGTCTTGCAGGGGGTAAAGCAGTAGAAGCAGCTGCCAGACAGCCCGGTGTACAGGGTGATATAATGAAAACGATGCTAATAGGACAGGCAATTTCAGAATCAGGAGGAATTTATGCTCTAGTTATTGCTGTCTTACTGTTATTTACCGCCCCTCAGGAAGCATTAACACTAGGTAAAGTTGCTGCACTTCTAGGTTCTGGTATATGTATGGGTTTTGGTGCATTAGGGCCAGGATTGGGTATAGGATATGCTGCCAGTAAAGGTGTTGAAGGTGTTGGAAGAAGTCCGCATAATGAACCGGTAATTTTTAGAACTATGCTTATCGGTCAGGCTGTTTCAGGATCTACAAGTATTTATGCTATGGTAGTTTCTTTGCTGTTGTTATTTGTTATTAAATAAAAGGAAGGAGATAGATTATGATAAATATTGTCGATATGTTAAAAGAAATATCAATTTCAGGTGATCAAATTGTTAGAAGCGCTGCTCTTCTAGGAGCAGGAATAGCTATGGGGGTTGGAGCAATTGGACCCGGTATAGGAGAAGGTTTTGCAGCTGGTAAAGCTTGTGAAGGGATTTCAAAAAGACCGGAGGAGAGCGGTCTTTTAACAAGAACAATGCTTGTTGGACAGGCTGTATCCGAATCCACAGGAATTTATTCATTAGTTGTTGCTTTACTTCTTATATTTGTAGTTGCTTAAGCTTAAAGGAGTTTTATTATGAATGATACTCTTTTAAATGCTACTACTATTCTATCAGCAATCAGTTTCATAATTTTATTATTCCTATTAAAGAAATATGTATACAAAATTGTTTTAGATATTATTGATAAAAGAAGAGAAGAAATAAAAGATAAAATTGAAACTGCTAATAAAAAGAAAGAGGAAGCCGAAAAACTCAAAAAACAGTATTCTAAAAAGCTTGAGGAGGCCTATACAAAAGCGGAAGAAATAAAAGATGATATTGTATCAACAGCAGAAAATGAAAAAAAAGAAATAGTAAAACAGGCAAAGGAAGAATCAGAAAATATTAAAGAGAAGGCACAAAAAGAAATTGATATGGAAGTAAGAAAGGCCAAGGAACAGCTTAGACAGGAAACTGCAGAAATTTCCGTAGAAATTGCCCGTAAGATTCTTGAAAAGGAAATTGATAAAAAAGAGCATGAAGAATTAATAAAGGATTTTCTAGAAGGTCTGGGTGAGGACAGTGGCAAATGAATCAGTGGCTATAAAATATTCTACGGCTTTATTTAATGTGGCAGTTGAATCTGATATTAATGACGAAGTGTTAGAACTTTTGAACGTAATGCAGAATGCATTTGCTGAGAATATTAAATTATATCAAATATTTGTTAATCCGGAAATTGAAAATAAAACAAAGCTAAATATTGTAAGTGATATATTAAAAGGTAAAAAAGCCAATGAACTGGTTTTGAAGTTTTTTGAGCTTCTCTTTGAAAAGGGCAGAATAAATATTTATGATGAAATTGTAAAACAGTATAGTATTTTAAATAAAGAAGAAAACGGCATATTAGATGTAAAAGTCTACAGTGCTTTTAAGTTACAGAATGAGATTAAAAAATTAATTAAAGATAAATTGAAGGAATATTATCCCGGTATCGATGAAGTAGAACTAAATCTCGAAATAAATGAAGACTTAATTGGTGGAATAAAGCTTGAAATGAGAGGAAAAATCTTTGATGGAAGTATATCCGGGTATTTAAGTAAAATGAAAAAAATATTGAGAGGTGAGTGATACCTGTGAAGAATATAAAGTCAGATGAAATTAAAGATATATTACAAAAGCAGCTTGAAGGCTATGAAAAAGAAGCAGATATTTCTGAGGTCGGAACCGTTATTGAAGTAGGGGATGGAATTGCTAACGCTTACGGTTTAAAAGATGCAATGGCTTCAGAACTGGTTGAATTTGATTCGGGATTAAACGGATTAATTTTAAATCTAAATGAAAATAGTGTAGGTATAGTTGTTTTTGGTGACACAAGGATGATAAAAGAAGGCGATAAGGTTAAAACCACCGGTAAGATTTTACAAACAAAGGTGGGGCCGGAGCTTCTTGGAAGAGTAGTAAATCCACTAGCCGAACCACTTGATGGTAAAGGTGAGATTAATGCAACAGAAACAACTAATATTGAAAAAATTGCACCGGGAATAGTTTATAGAAAACCTGTGGATGTTCCATTACAGTCCGGTATCAAAGCAATTGATTCCATGATTCCTATAGGCAGAGGTCAGCGTGAACTAATTATAGGGGATAGAAAAACAGGTAAAACTGCACTTGCTGTGGATACAATTATCAACCAAAAAGGAAATGATGTAAAATGTATATATGTTGCTATAGGACAAAAAAGGTCTACAGTAGCAAGTTTGGTAGAAACATTTGAAGAATACGGTGCAATGGAATATACAACAGTAGTATCGGCTACTGCAAGTGATCCTACACCTTTACAGTATATTGCTCCTTATGCGGGATGTGCAATAGGAGAGTATTACAGAGATAATGGAGAAGATGCTTTAATTGTGTATGATGACCTATCAAAACATGCTGTGGCATATAGGGAAATGTCTCTTGTATTAAGACGTCCACCGGGACGTGAAGCTTATCCGGGAGATATATTTTATCTTCACTCAAGATTACTTGAAAGGGCAGCAAAGTTAAATGATGATGAGGGTGGAGGTAGCTTAACGGCATTACCTATTGTAGAAACGAAAGCAGGAGACGTATCTGCTTATATACCTACAAATGTTATTTCAATTACTGATGGACAGATATATTTAAAATCCGATCTTTTTTATTCAGGAGTTAGACCTGCAGTTGATGTTGGTATATCTGTATCAAGGGTTGGTGGAAACGCACAAATCAAAGCTATGAAGCAGATAGCAGGAGATTTGAGATTGGATTTGGCTCAGTATAGAGAGATGGAATCTTTTGCTCAGTTTGGAGCTGAACTGGATGAAGCTACTAAAGCACAGCTAACAAGAGGAGAAAAATTAGTTGAATTATTGAAACAGGGTGAACATGTACCGATGTCCGTTTATGACCAGATACTTGAACTATTTATAGGTGTTAACGGTTATCTGGATGATATAAAAACAGGGGATATAAGAGATTTTGTTTCCGAAACTGTTGAATTTATTAAATCTAAAGGTTCAGATGTATTAGATAGATTAAAAGAAAATGATGAATTTGATGAAAAACTTGAGAATGATTTGAAGGAATTGATAGAAGAATTTAAGGAAGCTTATTCTGCAAAATTTGAAAAAGAAAAAGAGGAAGAAGGAAATGAAGAAAAGACTGTAGAGGAAATTGAAAAGCAAAAAGAAAAAGAGAAAGAATCTGAAGAAGCAGAAGAATAGATAATAGGTTAAGAGGTTGATAAAATGGGTAGTTTAAAAGATATTAGGAAAAGAATATCAAGTGTTAAAGAAACGAAAAAAATTACCAGAGCTATGAACATGGTAGCATCCGCTAAACTTAGAAGAACCGAGAATAAACTGCTTTCTTTAAGACCTTATGCAGATGAGTTGATCGATCTTATTGAAACAATAAATTACCATATTGATTCCGATCATCCTTTCTACATGGAGAGAGAAGAAGGTATTCCTCTTTATGTATTTATTTCTGCAGATAAAGGTTTATGTGGTGCTTTTAATAGTAAAATTACAAAAAGGGCACGGTCTCTTATCCAGCAAGCTTCAGATTATGAGGCAGTGATTATTGGGAAAAAAGCAAAACGATATTTTGACAGAAATGATATGGAGTATATTAATTCTTATATAGATATTTTTGAAGAATTAAATTATCAGGATGCAAAAAAAATATCTAATTTCTTATCGGAATATTACTTAAAAAATAAGGAAATAAAAGAAATCATATTTGTATATAATAGATTTAAAAATACAATAGTTTCTAAAACTACAGAAGAAAAGTTTTTACCCAGAAAAAGAGAAGAAAAAGAAGAAGAAAAGAAGGTTTATGAAGCAGAACCGGATCTAAAATCTATGTTAACATATACAATAACAGAATATTTGGAATCAGAGGTTTATAGAATAATGTTAGAATCATTAACCAGTGAACATGGTGCCAGGATGGCAGCTATGGATGCGGCAACTGATAATGCCCAGGATATGATTGATAATCTAACAATGGAAGCCAATCGAAAAAGACAGGCTGAAATTACAAAAGAAATTTCAGAGATTGTTGGCGGAGCAAACGCATTGGAGGGATAAAATGAAAAAAGGAAGTGTTTTTAGAGTTAGAGGACCTGTTGTAGATGTTGTATTTCCTCAGGAAGAATTACCAGCAATAAATAATGCTTTAAAAATAGAAAGAGAAGATGAAGAGCTAATATTAGAAGTAGCTCAGCATCTTGGAGATAATATTTTAAGAACAATTTCTATGGGGTCTACCGATGGATTAAAAAGAGGACAGGAAGTAATTGATACAGGGAATCCTATTACTGCTCCTGTTGGCAAAGAAGTTTTAGGAAGAATTTTAAATGTTACAGGAGATCCTATTGATGAGCAGGGAAAAGTAAAAACAGATGAAAGATGGCCAATTCATAGACCAACTCCTACTCTGGAAGAACAGGATATTTCTGAAGAACTTTTTGAAACAGGAATTAAAGTTGTTGACTTACTTGCACCTTATAAAAAAGGTGGAAAAGTAGGACTTTTTGGAGGTGCAGGAGTTGGTAAAACAGTTTTGATAATGGAACTTATTAGAAATATTGCAACAGAACACGGTGGTTTTTCAGTATTTTCAGGTGTTGGAGAAAGAACAAGAGAAGGAAACGATCTATGGCTTGAAACTAAGGAATCGGGAGTTCTGGATAAGGCTGCTCTCGTTTATGGGCAGATGAATGAACCACCTGGAGCTAGAATGAGAGTTGGATTGACCGGTTTGACAATTGCAGAATATTTTAGGGATGTAGAACAAAAAGATGTTTTACTTTTTATAGATAATATTTTTAGATTTACCCAGGCTGGATCGGAAGTTTCGGCACTTCTAGGTAGAATGCCGTCAGCGGTTGGATATCAACCTACACTGGCTTCTGAAATGGCTGCATTACAGGAAAGAATTACTTCAACTGAGAAAGGATCTATAACATCAATTCAGGCAATTTATGTTCCAGCAGATGACTATACCGATCCTGCTCCTGCAACTACTTTTGCACATCTTGATTCAACTACCGAGTTATCCAGAGATATCGTTGAGATGGGTATTTATCCGGCAGTTGATCCACTATCATCAACTTCGACTATTTTAAAGCCTGAGGTTGTTGGGGAAGAACACTATGAAACAGCAAGAGAAGTTCAAAGGATATTGCAGAAGTATAGGGATCTACAGGATATTATTGCAATTTTAGGTATGGAAGAATTAAGTGAAGAAGATAAAACTACGGTTCAAAGGGCAAGAAAGATACAAAGATTTTTATCTCAGCCGTTTTTTGTTGCTGAGCAGTTTACAGGTAAGCCGGGAAAATATGTAGCTATAGAGGATACAATAAAAGGATTTAAAGAGATTGTTGAAGGATAACATGACGATTTACCGGAACAGGCATTCTATATGGTTGGAACAATTGAGGAAGCAAGAGAGAAAGGTGAAGAACTAAAATCACAGGGAAAAACTACTACAGAAGTAAAGGAAGATGTAGAAGAATCAGAAGAAAAAGAAGAAAAGAATAACGAATCCGAAAATAAAGAAAGTAAAAAATAATAATAAATTAAAGGGATAATTATGGCAAATAAATTTCAATTAAAAATATTAGTTCCCGAAGGTGTAAAATACGAAGATGAGGTATCCCAGGTGGTTTTGCCAGGTGAAGCTGGAGAATTTGCCGTAGTAAAAAATCATATATCTATGATTTCTCCGTTAAAAATCGGGAGAATAGAAATTACCGATGGGGAAAAAAGTAAGGATCTTATGGCTGCCGCAGGCGGTATATCCCATATTGAACCGGATAAAGTTACCTTAATATTAAGAGCAGCAGAATTCGAAAATGAAATAGACATAAAAAGAGCAAAATCAGCTAAAAAAAGAGCCGAAAAAAGATTGAAAAGTGGTAAGGATTATATAGATAAAAATAGAGCTGAAAGAGCTTTAAGAAGAGCAGTTAATAGGTTAAATGTCGCAAAATAGGTTTAAATATACTCTTGATGGGGTTGGAGATATCTATATTTACCAGCCCCAAAAAGGATATCGTTTTTCAGTTGATTCTTTACTTTTGTTTTTATATTCTCCTAATAATAACCCAGTTAAAATTATGGATATAGGAGCAGGTTCAGGAATTTTATCATTTTTATTTGCTTCAAATTATCCAAATTCAAAAGTAATCTCCTATGAAATTCAGGATGTTTTTGTAAATTTGTTAAAAATGGGGGTTGAGTACAACGGTTTTGATAATATAGAGGTTTTTAAAAGGGACATTAGAGATGTACAAACTGGCAAAATTAAGAAATTTCCCGATTTGATAGTATGCAATCCTCCATATAGAAAGTGTGGTCATGGGAGATTAAGTCCCTACGAAAATAAAAACATTGCTATATATGATAAATATCTTAAAACTCATGAAATATTTGAAACTGTTGAGGGGTTAATGAATAAGAATTCCTTTTTTAGCTTTGTAAATATCTATGAAAATTATGATGAAATTAAAAAACAATTAGAAGATTATAAAATAAATATATCTAAAGAGATTATTTTCAAAGAAAATAATAAGAACAAGTTTGTAATATTTCATATTATCAAAGATTATAAGAAAAAAATTCAAACCAGGGAAGTATCTGAAAAGGAATGGAAATCTGAAGTAGATAAGCTTTATGATAAATAATATAAAAACCTGCCGTGATGATGCGAGAATTCTTGACATAAACTATTAAAAATATATAATTATTTACGGACATGTGCCCGTAGCTCAATGGATAGAGCGGTAGATTCCGGATCTACAAGTTGAGGGTTCGAATCCTTTCGGGCACATAATCGAGCATATTATTAAGGATGGTTATGAGAAAGAAATTTTTGTGGTTTATCTTTATATTTCTATCTATTGTTATAGCTTTCACCGTGCTATATAACAGCTTAAATAGATATAATGTATATAGATTTTTCCCAAAAGATACAAAAGTAATTGTTAAATTCGACAATTATCGAGATTTGTCAAAAATTGAATCATCTTTTTGGGAAAAATATAACTTAGAGAAAATTAGGAACAATCCTTTCATGAAATTTTTTCCCTACAAAGATTTTTATTTAATAATTGATTCCAGCAGTAATATATATTTATTTTCTGAATTTTCTTTTTTTGCCAAATATTTAGATGATTATGGTAAAATTTATCAAAATATATTTTGCTACACAAGTAACAAGAATTTCAAATTAAATAAAGAAAAAATCTATAATAAGGAACATGTGAATGAATTATTAAAGATTAAGGATGATATTAGTTTCTATGTTAATGTTAAAAAAAGCGATTATCTTCCTTTTATAGAAGATAGAGCAGTTTATGGTAAAATAAATCCTATACCGGAATATAATTTGTTGAATATTGATTACAAATATGACTATGATTATAAAAATGTAGAAGTAATTAATAAAAAAATTGATCGGAAAACTGTACCGGATAGATTTGATATGTATGTAAATGTTAACATGAGAAATTTTGAAACCCACTATGCTGATTTGAGAAAACTTTTTAGAGATTCTATTCTATTTAATAAGTTTTTTAAATTCAAAAATATGATATATCAAAAGAGTGGAATCGATATTGAAAACGATATCCTGGAACTTGTTGAAAACGAAGTTATTATAGGTGTAAAAAATAAAAATGACTATTTTGCGGCAATTAATCAGGTAGAAGAAAAAGAATTGGAGCAGATAGAGTTTAAGCTTTCTAACAAGTTTCCGATGAGATTTGAAACAAAAAAATACAAAGACCATAAATATAGAAGCATAAACCTTGAGGGAGTGGCCGGATTTCTTGCATCGGGAGTGCTTAAAAATAAATTAGAAAAAATAAAAAAACCTTATTACACATTAAAAAATCAAAATCTCTATTTTTTTGATAGTTACAATTTTATGAAAAATTATTTTGATAATATTAATACATACAATTTAGCTAAAGATGAACGATTTCTAAAATATAAAAATTATTCTGAAAGTATTGATGAAAATATCGAGTTTTATTTAAATAAAAGATATTTAAATGAAATCATAGATGATAATAGAATTATAAAATATTTTGAGGATTATTATGGCAAAATAGATTTTAAAAAGAGATCTATTCAGGGTTCTTTGGTATTGAAGGTTAGAAAATAATTATATGGAGGGATAGATTATGAATGTTTTAATAATTAATGCAGGAAGTTCATCTATAAAGTTTCAACTTATGGATGTTGATAATGAAGAAACAAAAATAAAGGGTTTAGTTGAAAGAATTAATCAAGAAAATTCTGAAATAAGCTGGAAAGTAGATGGGGAAAAATCGGAGATGGAAATTAATATTAAAGATCACCGGGGTGGGTTGAAAGAAGTGTTAAACTTACTTGTTGATGAAAATAGAGGAGTTCTTGATAGTTTTGATCAGATCGATGCGGTTGGACATAGATATGTTCACGGAGGAGAGCAATTTAAAGATGCAACTCTAATAAAAGATGAGTTGATTGAGGATTTTGAAGAATTAAATCATCTTGCACCGCTTCATAACCCTAATAATTTAGCGGGGGTAAAAGCTATAAAGGAATTGATTCCACAGGTTCCTAATGTTGCAGTTTTTGATACATCTTTTCATTCAAACCTTCCACCTAAGGCTTATGTATATCCGCTTCCATATGAACTATATGAAAAAAAAGGTATAAGAAGGTACGGTTTTCATGGAACAAGCCATCACTATGTTTCAATGAAAGCGACGGAAATGATTGATAAACCCTATGAAGAAGCAAAAATTATTACATGTCATATGGGTAATGGAATCTCATTTACAGCAGTTGATGGTGGTCGTTCGGTAGATACTTCTTTAGGATTTTCTACTGTATGTGGAGTGCCCATGGGAACCAGATCAGGAGATTTTGATGTGGGATTAGTAACTCATTTGATTAAATCAGAGGGATATTCTGTTGATGAAGTACACGAAATGATCTATAAAAAAAGCGGTTTATTGGGAGTTTCTGGAGTTTCAAATGATGCTAGAGATGTTGAAAAGGCTGCATGGGAAGAAAATAATGAAAGAGCTCAGTTGGCTCTTGATATATTGCACTATCATGCAAAGAAGTATATTGGCTCTTATATTGCTGCAATGAACGGTCTAGATGCACTTGTTTTCACAGCAGGAATAGGAGAAAATGGATGGGAGAGCCGAGAAGCAATTTGTGAAGATATGGATTATCTCGGAATCAAACTTGATAAAGAGAAAAACAAAGTAAGAGGTAAAAAAGCAGTTGTATCAAAAGAGGATTCTCCGGCAAAAATTCTTGTAGTTCCTACTAACGAAGAATTAATGATAGCAAAAGAAACTAAACGAATTGTAAATAATTTATAAAAAAAAGGAGTGAGATATGTCTGATTACGAAAAAATAGAAAAAGAAAAGAATGAATGGAAAGAAAATAAGTTAGATAAGTTTTTAGAAAAAGCTCCTGAAAGAAAAGAAGAATTTAAAAATTCAACAG
>CAZMFS010000009.1:0-17110 GCA_964565585.1 uncultured bacterium | reverse complement strand
TTATATTGAAGAAAAACCAAAAGAACTTGAAGAGAAAAAAGAGGAATTGAAAGAGATAGAGGGCAGGATTGAAGATGTTGATGAGGAGCATGAGGAATTAAAAAAGGATCTTGCACAAATAGAGATGGACCTGGAAGAAAATCGACTTCAGCTTAAAAAATATAACAATCAAATGCTTTTAGTAAAAAAGGAAAAGGAATATAATGCTTTAAATAATGAAATTTATTATACTAAAACAAAAATCGAAAATCTTAATTCCAAGAAAAAGGAAAAACAGATAAAAATAGAAGAAAACAGAAAAAAATATGAAGAATTAAAAGAAGAAAGGGATGAGTTAAAAGAAAAGCTGAAGGAACAGGAAAAAGAAGTGAATTCAAAATTAGAGGAATTGAAGCCAAAATATGATAAGCTTCAAAAAAGAAAAAAAGAATTGTATAATGAATTCCCACAGGATATTCAAAATAAACTCAAAGGTATTGAAAATAGTGATAAATATCAGAATAGAATTATGGCAAGAG
This sequence comes from uncultured bacterium, assembly GCA_964565585.1. Classification (GTDB taxonomy): domain Bacteria; phylum Macinerneyibacteriota; class Macinerneyibacteria; order Macinerneyibacteriales; family Macinerneyibacteriaceae; genus Macinerneyibacterium. The sequence continues at coordinate 16,592 of CAZMFS010000009.1, read as the reverse complement.
TAAACAAGGGAATGTGTGGAGCATGTAAAATGAATCTACCACCTCAAATGGTTGCTGAAATAAGAAAAGGTAAAGATATCTATACCTGCCCTTATTGTGGTAGATTATTATATTGGGAACAAAAGTGATGTCTGATAGTTTATTTAATAAGATTGAGAAATATTATAAAGAAAAGAAGAGTATAAAAGAAGCACTATTATCTTTATCTGATGATGAAAAAAATAGACTAAGAAGCTGGATTAAAAAATCCAGCTTGGATATGGATGAGCTGGTAGTTTATACAGATGGGGCCAGCAGAGGAAATCCAGGTGAATCTGGATATGGATATTTGATTTATAGTAATAACCGTATAGTTGAAAAAAAATACGGATATATTGGTGAGAAGACTAATAATCAAGCTGAATATATTGCATTGATGGAAGCTTCTAAGAGTATAAAAGATTATAGTTGCAGAAAAGTTAAATTTTTACTGGATAGTCAGTTAGTTGTAAGACAGCTAAAAGGTATCTATAGGGTAAAAAATGAAGGATTAAAAAAATACTACCGCGAAATTAATCATCTGTTAAAAGATATTGATAATGTACAGTTTGTACATATTTCTAGAGAAGATAACACAGAAGCAGATAAATTAGCAAATCAGGCAATCAATGAGCACAATGAATAAGTTGTAAATAAAAGGATGGATAAATAGCCGCGGCATTTATTTATTATAAATGCTGAGGAAAGTCCGAACTCCATAGGATAGAATACCGGGTAACACCCGGATGGTGAAAACCATGGATAGTGCCACAGAAAATATACCGTCCCCCACTTACTTGCTAGGCAAGTAAGTGGGGGATAAGGGTGCAACGGTGTGGTAAGAGCGCACCGCAGAAATGGTAACATTTCTGGCACAGGTAAACCCTATTCGGAGAAAGTCTAAATAGGGGATAAGAGGTTATCCGCCTCGTTTGAATCCCGGGTAAGGCGTATGAGGTAGATGGTAACATCTATCCAAGATAAATGGCTATTTGAAACAGAATTCGGCTTATAGTCCATCCTATAAAATCTCTATATAAAAATATCAAACTAAAATAAGTATTTGGTGTAAAATATTTAAGAGTAAAAAATGTGTGGGTAATATTTTAAACACCTAATAGATGGCAAATAATTTAATCCAAATATTAAATAAATTGTATTTATTTAGCAAATTTTTTCATTCTCACTTGATGAATAAATAATATTTTATTATAAAACAATTTATATAAATTTTTTAAAAGATTTTCAAATCCGGAGATTAAAAATATTATTATAATTAGAAAAGTTAGAATTTAAAATGGAAGTTTTCGTTCTATTAATAGGCGGGAATCTACTTATTTTATTACTTTACCGGTTTTTAAATCTATTTTCAGGTTGTTATCTTGAGGAAAAAGGTCATTTTGCCATGAATATGTTAATTTCTTACCAAAAAAGAATGCAATTTTTCCCAAAAGACTTAGGTTATCATAATTTTTAAATTTTAAATTGCTTTCATCGCCCTGAAAATGATTTAGTAAAGAACTCGAAAGATAATCAGATAATATTTTTACATCTTTGGATGGTATTGGATAACTTTTCAAAATATTTCTGAAGGTACTTTTAGTTGTAGTTTTAGCATGTTTAAATGAATAAGAATGAAAGTTGTTGATTTCACTAATTGAAGTAATATTATCTGATTTGATTTTCATTATTGAATTATTAATTTCAATAATTCTGTATGGGGAAGGGTAAGTTACCAGAGAACCTGTTTCAATATCATATATTCTGTTGGAATAATTCTTTGAAACAATATCCTGAGAATGAAAATGACCTGTAAACACGGTTCTTACATTATAAAAAGATAAAAGACTACCTAATTTTTCATAATCATCGATAATATATTCATCCAGATACTTATTGTTGTATTTAAAATGTTCAATTAGTCCATGATGCATAAATACTATTACTCTTTTGTTTTTTTTATTGGCCTTTATTAATATGTTTTCCAGCCACCTATAGGTTAAAACCGGGAGTCTACCATCTGTATAATTTTTAGAAGCTGGATTTGTTTGTTTTTGCCACATGCAGCTATCAAGGGCAATAAGCCAGAGATCTGAAACCGGTTCTACTACATAACTTAAGGAATATTTATCCTGATAAAGGCTCTCTTTATATCCAAAATCACTGTAGATTTTTTTAAATTTTTTGTATCCAACAGTTTTAACTCTTGATGAACCATTATTATATTCTCTAGCATTATAGTTATTTATATCGTGGTTACCACAAATTACATAGACTTTTTTCCCATTATCTTCTATTTTTTTTAGATAGTTTGCTACATCAAGATGACTCTGATATTCACCATCTTTTGTTAAATCACCGGGGACAATTAAAAAGTCGAAATTTTTATCAGTAGATAGTTCGATAAATTTATCAAGAATATGATTGCTATGTTTTATCATTTTTCTATCATTTTTAATATACTTTTTAAATTGTTCTCCTTTCATTCCGTAGTCGGGGGAAAAGTAATGAAAATCAGAAGCAACGATAAATTTGGTATCGGGGTATATCTGATTTTTAGTAATTAAATTCTTAAAATTTTTATCTTTTTGGTAAAGAAATCGTTTTTGTGAACATGAAAATAAAAAGATAATTATTAAAAAGAATATAATAGATATTACTTTTTTTCTACAGATTTTTCCTCCTTTTATTATATTTTACTAATTATTTAATAAAGGTCAATATAAAATAAAACTAAAATAACAGTAAAAGAATTAAAAAAAAATATTATATTTAAATATATAATAACAATGACTTAAAAATGAAAAGAAGGGGAAATCCTGAAAAATCCCCTTAAAACTATGAAAAACCAGGGGAGTATTATCTTTTCTTTTTCTTGTGTCTGTTTTTTCTAGATCTTTTTCTTCTTTTATGTTTATTCATCTTCTTTTTTCTTTTCTTTTTTACTGAACTCATAATTACACCTCCTTTTTTGCTTGCTTAAATAGTATATACTAAAATAGGGAATTTGCAATTGATTATTCTGAATTATTGTGAAAAATTTCTTTTTCTTTATACATCTTTTTATCAGCTTTATCGATTAGCTCTTGAACTGATAAATTTTTGTTTTGAGAATAATCTATGATTCCTTTACTTATACTTAATTTGTAATTTTTTTTACTATTTTTGTTAAAATTATCTAGTTTACTTTTGATTCTATTCCAGAAGTTGTTGTAATCACATTTATTGCAGTGAGTTAACACTATGAAAAATTCATCTCCACCGTATCTACAAAGTATATCAGATTCTCTAAGGGAATTTTTTAATATTGAACTAAGTTTTTTTATAGCGAAATCTCCTTCATTGTGTCCGTGGGTATCATTTATTTTTTTTAAATTGTTCATGTCGATAAAAATTATTAGAAGGTTACCGCCATGCCTTTTAATTTCTTCGATTTGTTTATGAAGAAAGGTTAAACCTGCTTTCTTGTTTAGAGCATTTGTTAAACTGTCAAATATAGCATTTTCTTTTAATTTATCATTTAGCTTCTTAATTTCAGTAATATCCTTAACAACAAAAACATAACCTGTATTTTGATTTTGTTCATCTTTTATAGAGGCTTTTGATATCGAAACAGGAAATTTTATGCCGTTTTTGGTTTTATGATAGTTCTTAATTGTATTGGTTTCTAAAAACAAATTATTATTCTCTGCTGACTGGGTTTTTAATACATCTATATCTAAACCTATTATCTCATCTTCTTTATATTTATATGTTTTGAGGAAATTCTGGTTAACGTATTCAATATTGTATTTTTTATCGGTAATAATTATGCTGTCATTTATATTTTTTAATGCCAGAGAAAGCCGCCTAATTTCCTTCTCCCGTTTTAGTTTCTCAGAAATATCTTTAAAAGTTATTATCAATCCATTTACCCTATTATTTTCAATTATTGGGGTAGCTGAAAATCTTATGGGAATTGCATTTTTATTATCAATTTTTAGCAGAACTTTTTTGGAGTTTACTCTCTTCTTCTTATTTTTTAATATTTCTTCTATCTTTTTGAATGCAGGTTTTTTTGAATTAATATCTACAATATCGAATATATCCCTTATATTTTTATCCTCCAGATTATTGAAAGATGAAAGAATGTTTTGGGCACTGGAGTTGAAAATTTTAATACTTCCTTCATTATCTGTTGAAATTACTCCTTCAGGAATGTTTTTTATCGTGGTGTTTAACTTATTTTTTTCAAAATTAAGCTGGAGATTTTTTTTCTCAAGTTTTCTCTGTAAATTAGTCAGCTCATTATTTAATTTAGTCAATTTTTTAAAATAATTTTCATCCTGTCCTGACATTGAAAAATTTTCTTTATTTGATTCTTCATTAATTTGTTTTTTAAAATTTTCTTTTTTTTGTTTTCTTATGATGTTTGTTTGTTCATTATTAATTTTTATTAGTTCATTGAAAAAGTCCATGCTTTTTGTTCTACTTTGTCCGATTAAAATGATTATTTCTTTCTCTAAGATTGCACCCGATATGAAACAATTAATTGAATTATCGGAGGTTTGTATATTAATATTAGTGTTAAGAATAGCATCTTTCTTCCTCACATTATCCAGAAAATTTAAGAAATTTTCATAATCTTTCTTGTCGATATAATTTGCAATAAGGTCATCTTTTTTTAGGTTTATTTTATCTTCTAAACTGTTTTTTATGACGGAAGCGATTTTTCCATTTTGGGTAGCAGTTAAAACTATTAGAGCTTCTTTTATTTCCATATTAATCCTTTTTAATTAGTTTATTAGCCTTTTGTATTGCTTTTTCGGCATCTTCAGCGTATCCATCGGCGCCAACTTTTTTCCATAGTTCTGGTGTTTGGTTAAATATATATCCTCCCACAATGATTTTAACCTGGCTTGTTTTTTTATTGTGTCGTATTGATTTGATAAGAGATTTGAGTTCTTCCAGATGATAAGCCATAGTAACTGATAAAGATACTAGATCAATATTATATTTTTCTATGGCATTTATAATAGCATTTTGGGGAGTGTTAGCTCCATAATAGTAAGTATCCCAACCCTCCATTTCAAAAAAATCTGCTACCATTCTTATGCCTATCTCGTGTAATTCTTCGCCAATGGATGCTGCAAGCAATTTTTTTCTGGATTCCTGTGGGTTGAGAATATACGAATACAGATGGGACATAATAAGCTGTGTTATAGCCGTTGAATAATGTTCCTGAGCTACACTAATTTCATTATTGTGCCACAGTTTCCCAATTTCATACTGTGCTGGTTGAAATACATATAAATAGATGTTTTTTACTTTGGTTCCATTTTTTACTTTATTAAGAATTAGATTTATTGCTTTTTCTTTTTTTGCATTTAAAACAAAATTTAAATATTCTTTTGCAGTATTTTTAAGAGGATTATTTTTTTTAATATAGTTTTGTTCAGATGTGTCGATTTTGTTAAGGTTGTCGATAGCTTTTTTTAAATATTTTATAGGTTTGCTTGAGGGATAAATTTCAAAATCATTTATAAGAACATCAATTATTATTTTATAATTATTTTCTATAACTGAAGGTCCTACATCATGTTTCTTTAGTAAAACCTTTGTCCAAAGAGTATAGTCTGTAAATATTTCAGGCTCGTTATTTATTACTGCCTGTTTTAGATAATTTAAATGATATTTTATGTCCCTTTTACATTCAAATTTTTTTCTATCATCGTATTCGGCTTTAAGGTCAGGATTTTTATCCAGCTGATATTTTAGAATTTTCTCGCTTAATAAATCTATATTATTTTCTAAAACTTCTATAAAATTGTCTGACATAGTAACTCCTAGTTATTTATATTATATTTTAGTGTATATTAAAAAAAAATCAATATATAGTATCCTAACATTATTTAATTGATTGAATGGATCGAAGTTTATTGATTTTGAAATTCTATTATATTTTTTAGAACAGAAGTAGCTGTGGGAAATCCTCCTGCTCCTTTGCCTGCAAAAAAGAGTGAGTTAAAGTTATCGGCATAGATATTGATCCCGTTATATTCATTATCGATATTAAAAAAATCCGAATATCTATCTATTTCTTTAACAGAAACTTTCACATCGAGCTCGTTATCATCTTTTTTTTCGATACTTCCAATTAGTTTAGGTTTCCTATTAGATTTTTTTAAATATTTTATATCAGAATCAACTAATTGGGTAATACCCTCATATTGAATTTGAGAGGGATCTAACCATCTATTAAAGGCTGTAAATACTAAAAGGATAGTTTTATAGAGTGTATCTCTACCGCTAACATCGAGTGTTGGGTCTTTTTCTGCAAATCCATTTTTTTGTGCCAGTTCAAGGGCATTTTTATATGAAATATTTTTTCTATACATTTTTGTAAGAATATAATTGGTTGTTCCGTTTAGAATTCCGGTAATCGAAATAATTTTGTCAATTTTTTTTAGTTCTTTTAGATTTGAGATTATTGGAATAGCTCCGCCTACGGCAGCTTCATATTTTATAATTTGATTATATTTTTTTGCAGTATTGAATAACGATTTTCCCTTTTTGGCAAGAAGGGATTTGTTTGCGGTTATTATGTTCTTACTATTTTCAATAGAGGTTTTAATTATTTTATAAGCAGGATTCTCGCCACCAATTAGTTCTATTATTATATCCGCATCAGAATCAATTGCTTTTCTGTAATCCGTACAAAATACCTTACTGTCCTTTTTATAAATTGGTGTATTTTCATCGATATCACATAAGGAAACTATCTCAATATTGGAATAATTGTTCTCTCTTATCAGTTTATAAAGTGAATATCCTACAGTTCCAAGTCCAATTATGGCTATTTTAATAGGAAACATAAAAATATCTCCCCAAAAAGGGGATTACCCTTAGGATAATCCCCTAATGATTTATTTAATTTTCTCTTATTACTTTACCTTCTGCTAATACTGCTTTGGGGTAAGCTCCTAAACTTAGAGGGTTTTTATCCCAAACAATTAAACTTGCCAGTTTTTCAGTTTCAATACTTCCAAGTTTATCATCAATACCCAGTATTTTGGCATTTTTATATGTTATTAGAGAAATTGCATCTTCCTCGGACATGCCCTGGATAAGGAAGAATTTTAATGAGTCCCTTAATGAATATGAATGAATCACAGGGTGATCGGTCATTAATCCAAATTGAGCATCAGACTCCATGAGTAGTTTTGTATTTTGATAATAAGCATGTTTTAATTCAGTTTTGTAGCCTACTGTGCCCAGCGGTCCATAAACAACAGGAATATCGTTTTCAGCAAGTTTTTCAAATATTTCTTTGTGGAATACATCTGCAGTATGATCGGCTGTAACTTTCAAATTGTATTTTTTAACAAGATGAATTAGATATAGAACATCATCATCTTTATGAACATGTACTTTTGCTACTTTCTCACCTGATAATAGATCAAGCAAAGCTTTTTCCTCGCTGTTAAATTTTGTATTATATTCTTTTTCAATTAATTCTTTCTGTTTTTTTACATCCTCTTCAGACATATTACTATCTTCTTTCTGAGATTTGGTTTCAAGTTCATTTAAGCTTTTTTCCTTTTGTATCTCTGCTTTTTCCTTTTTTATAAGCAAATCATCGAACTTTTCTTCCAGTAACGCATAAACTCCCATCCTTGTATTGGGTCTTTTTCCTTTCCATTCAGTTGTAGAACGGGGGTTATAACCAATTGCCATTTTGTATCCGTAATCTTTTAGTACAGCTTCATCTCTATTATTAGCAAAATTTTTGATAATTTTTGCTTTCCCGCCAATTAGATTGCCGCTTCCTGGAACCACACAGCTGTAAAGAACCCCAAAATCAACTGTATCTTTAAATGCTCTATCATCAAAGTAAATACTATTTAATGGATTGTTTAATGGAAGTATCTGGTCCAACAGATCGTTTGTTTCTGATTCCTGAAAAGGTTCTCCATCTCTATCCATTCCTATGTGTGAATGAGCATCAATGAAAGCAGGAGTAACATAACCCTCATAATCATAATTTAGCTCATTTGAGGTAATTTCAACTATTTTATCATCTTCAACTACAATATACTGATCTTTTTGCTTGGATTTACCATCAAAAAGAACTTTTGCTTTAATTACTTTTTTTCCCATTGTATCTCCTTTCTTTTATTAGTTATTATAGAATTAATATATAAATCTTTCAAATTAATAATAAAAATTTAATATTTACAAATCTAAATTATATCAAAATTATACTTGATTTTGAAAAAATAGTTCAATTTTTTTTCATCCAGTATTGTGTTGGACATTTCTTCTGTTTCATTTTTTATATCATTACAGCCCAGATAGATTGCAGTATTTGCATTTAAATTATAGGTAAGTAGAGGGTATATATTGTAGTTTGTAACCGTTCTTCTTTCTGAATGTATTTCATAATATTTTCTCTGAAAAATTATTCTAAACCAGAGCCTGCTAACAAACTGAAATTTTGTCTTTATCTGGTTTATATTAGCGGTGTATGCATTATCCAAATCCTGATAATTATAGTCATAGTCTATCATTAGAAATTCAAACGGGGATAAGTTTAGACTTGACTCAATTTCTAAATAATCATCTACGAATGAATCCGAGCTAAAGTAAAGTTCGGTTCCTCTTTTAATTTCTAGATATAAATTGATGAATTTTAAAATTTCCAGATTAGTCCTGTATTCGTTCTGGGAGGTTCTGTATCTTTTATTATTATACCTGTACATCTGCTCTTCTCTATTTATTTGAAACCATATATCATTAAGGGACATTTCAATATAGGGTTCAAACTTCCACTCATTTAAGCTGTTATATGAATAATCATACTTGTAATACTGGGTTAGCCCGGTGGAAAAAAATCTAACTAGCTGTTTATCTGTTTCGGAGTGATAAATATAACGAAGCTCGTTATTAATTTGACTTTTGTCCACATCTGTAATATAACCCATATCAGGTTTGAAATTTTCATCAAGTGATAGAACTGAAAGTTCAAAGTCAAGATTTTCAAGTTCATAATCGAAATTTGAATAGTATCCGTATCCCTGTTCCTTCTTTGAATTTAGTTTTTCATCATAAGATGTAACTATTTGTGATTCAAGTGTAATGTTGTTTTTTCTGAACTTTCCATCAATACTAAATACCGAATTTGTTAAATCTGAAAACTGCCGGTATGTCATTGAGCTTCGAATATTTAGATTTTGACCCAAGTTTTTAGAAACAGAAAAGAATCCGTAATAGGTATCATCAACTATCGATTGAGATTCATTATAGTTATTAAAATATTTATCTGAATTAACATTTTCAGAATAAGAAAGCAAGCTGTATGTCTTGAAGTTATTATTAGAACCCGAAAATTTTAAACCTGCTTTTGGTTCATATATAGTTCTGGTATAAAATATGTTTATTGGAGGGTCATAGGTAATATTTTTTTCGATAAAAAAGGGTCTTTTTTCCTCATAATAGGTGCTGTATCTTGAATTTACATCTATTTTTAAAGCATCTGATTCTATGAAGCTAAAATCGGGATTTAGTACAAATTTAAGAGAAAAATTGGAATTAGGCTCATAAAAAACGTTTAGTTCTTTTTTATCATAATAATTTTCAGTTTTTTCGTTGTCTTTATCATAAGATATATCAAAATGACCGGTATATGCTGGTATCAAAGAAAGATTTTTTTGTTTGGGAAGTTTATCAAATTGAATTTTTTCATAATTAGCAAAAAAGTTAGATTTCGACCTATCCACCTTAAAGCAGGCTATTTCTTCGTTTTTAGCAGGGATTCTTCTTTGCATAAAAAAGTTCCAGGTAATATTCTTCCCACTCTGATATTTTATACTTTCAAATGGGATTGCAAATTCAATTAGATAGCCATAGGAAGTAATCCTTCCCTTTGATTGATAGTTAAGGTCTATAGAGGTCTTATAGGAGTGGTTTTTGAAAATACCATCGGATTGTTCCCCAAATACATTTGCACCGAAAAAATAAGCTTTAGATCTATTTTTAAATGTGTCAAAATACAAAAATATTCTGTCACTTTTGGAAATATTATCACGTTCATTATGAAAAGCTCTTAAATCATCTTTATCTTTTACAAATCCTTTTGTAAGTATATATAATTTTTTATCTGTATATCCAAGAAAGCCCCTTGTTTTTTCTGATGGTTCAGAATTGTTTCCCGGTTCAGTTTGATAAAATTTATCAAGCTTTGTTGTGTTTTGCCATTCATTTTTTTCTATCTGCCCATCAATTTTAGGAGGGACTTCCATTTTTTTTATTTTGATAATCTTATTTGCGAAATTTAAATTTGTGAAACCGTATACAATTAGAAAAATTAAAAAGATAATGTTAGTTAATTTTTTCATGCTACCTCCTATTTTTTGATAATTATATTCGTAATGCGAAAGATGTCAAGCCTTTATTTTTGAATGGAAATTTATATGAAAATAATTACATAAAATTTTAAACAGAATTTAAAGGAAAAAATTAAAATTTATTTACTTCTGGTTTAAATTAACTAAAATATTATCAAAAGGAGGTACTTATGAGAAATTTTGAAATGGATTTTAAGACTAAAGTATTTTTTGGTAAAAATAAGGTAGAAAAAATGCCTCAGGAAATTAATAAATACGGCAATAATGTAATGATTGTTTATGGTGGAGGTAGTATAAAAAAGTATGGTATTTTTGATGAAGTTGATGAAGCACTATCTTCTAATAATATAGATTATATAGAATATGGAGGAATAAGTCCGAATCCCAGGTTAAAAGAAGTAAGAAAAGGTATTGATATTGCTAAGAAAGAAAATATTGATTTTATTTTAGCAGTTGGTGGGGGAAGCGTAATAGATGCTTCAAAAGCTATTGCCTGCAGTGTATATGCAGAAAATGATGTTTGGGACTATTTTACCAACAAAGCAAAGATTGAAAATGCAATTCCTTTAGGAGTTGTGTTGACTATTTCTGCAACCGGATCCGAGATGAATATAAATGCTGTAGTAACAAATACCGAGGAAAAAAACAAACTTGCTATTCATTCTGAAAAGGTTCTACCTAAATTTGCAGTACTTGATCCCTCCTATACCGAATCAGTTCCCGCATATCATACTGCAGCGGGAATATCAGATATTATGGCTCATATTTTCGAGCAGTATTTTTCTCCTGATAAAGAAGCAGTTGTATCTGATAGGTTGGCAGAATCGCTGCTGAAGGTTTGTATAGAGGAAGGACCGATTGCATATAGAAATGGTGGTAATTATACTGCCAGAGCTAATATAATGTGGTCCTCTACACTGGCACTAAACGGTTTACTGAGTTTTGGAAAGAAAACTGATTGGGCTTCTCATAAAATTGCCCATGAACTGAGTGCACATTATGATTTAGCTCATGGAGCAACTCTTTCAATAATTTTTCCTGCATGGATGAAATACGTTCTTGATGAGAAACGTGAATGGAAATTTGTACAGTTTGGGAAAAATGTATGGGGTTTAGAAGGTGATGATGAAAAAATTGCCGAACGAAGTATAGAATTGCTTGAAGAATTTTTTCATGAGATAGGTATGCCTACCAGATTAGTTGATGTTGATGTAGATAAATCTAGATTTGAAAGTATGGCCAAAAATATTCAAAAAATTTATGGCGAAATTGGAACCTTTAAAAAGTTGACATATGAGGATATATTAAAAATCTATAATTTGGCTTTCGAATAGATAACAAACCACTGCTTTTAGTTATATAAAATAACTTTAATTGGAGGGAGTATATTGAAAAAACCTTTATATATTTTTTTAATTGTTTTAGTAGCAAACTTTATTCATGCCCAATCAGGATTGTTAAGCAGAAAGAATTATGGCCTTCAGTGGAAAAAATACGAAACTAAAAATTTTGAAGTAATTTTTCATGAAGGATTGAAAGATAAAGCTGAACAAACAGCTCGTTTAGCCGAAAAAATTTATGCTGCACAATCTAAAAAACTGGGACTGGAATTTAAAAAACCTTATAAAATATATATTTCAAGCATTGATGACATCCCAAATGGATTTACTACTCCCTTCAATTATATGTACATATGGATCGAGGTTTCTGAATATACAAAGTTTTTAACCGGAACACGTAAATGGTTAAATACTGTTTTAGCACATGAAATGGTTCATGCCCTTATTATGGAAAATACCAAAAGCTGGATGGATTTCTTTTTCCCCACAATAATATTTTCATTACCAAGAGAAATTAATGAAGGTTTTGCGCAGTATTATTCGGATGAATCCTGGGGACCTAATAGGGGGGATTTATACTTAAACATAGCAATTAAAAATAATAATATTTTAACTACCCCCGGAAGTTATGACAGCGGTAGATTATTGTATGCCAAAGGATTTTCAAAAATTAAATATTTGAATATGAAATATACGGATTTTAGGCTGGATAATTTATTTAAATATAGAAATAGTGTTGGCATTTATGACTGGAAAAAAGCATTTAAGAAAGAGTTTCAAACCGATTACAGTGAATTTTGCAATAACTGGGAAAAATATATTAATGTATATTACAACTGGAGGGAAGGTTTATCCGAGAGAACAGAAATAATCGGGAAAAATTTTCAACTGGATTTTAAAATGGTTTCTTCTGTTTTAAAAAACCCTAAAAAAAATGAGTATGCCATAGTTGGTAGAAAAAATAAAAACATTCCTGATAAACGACTATATTACTACAATCAAAGTAAAGATAGAATAAAATGTTTAGCAATAAGCGGTATTAATGAAGAAATAAGTTTTAATAAAACAGGGACTAAATTATTTTTTAGTAGAAAACATAATAATAAAGATAAATCAATAGGATCTGATATTTATGCTTATGATTTAATTACCGAAAGGATAAAACAATTAACTGAAGGTGTTAGGGCAAAAAAACCGTTGGGATATCAAAAAGGTTTCTTTTTTGTAAAGAACATTAATGGGACTATGAATTTGTTTCTATATAATTACAAAAGTAAAGATTTTAAACCCGTAACTAATTTTAATAAAGGGTTTCAGATCTATGATATAAATATTAATCGGAAGTATTCCAAAATTACCTTTTCATTTATGAGCCCACGGTTAAATAAATTTGGTTTCTGTGTTTACAATTATAAAAATGGTAAGTTAAAAAAAATATATACAAATTGTAAGATCAGATATCCAATTATATACCCAAATAATGAGAACAATGTTTTAATAACAGTGTATGAAAAGAATCATAGAATAAATATTTTTAATTATGATTTAATTAAAAATAAAAGGCAGAGATTGACAAATCAATCAAATTACATTAAAGGTTTGGATTTTACTATCAAAAATAATAAATTAAAAATTCTAGCTATAGCTCAAAATGAGAGAAATCAAAACAAAGTAATATATATCGATCCAGAAAGAACTCCCCCTAAATATAAAGGGAAAATTAGAGAATATTACAGGAAGTGGTTAGAAGAAGCTCCATCATTTAATAGAGATACCCAGGATATAAAAAATCCAGAATTTGTCGGAAATTTTAGCAACATATTGAATATTAGAAAAAGGTTTTTTTTGCCTTATCCTTTTAGGATTGAAAACTCAATAAACGCCGGAATCATTTCTTATTTTTCAGATGACTTAGGTAAAAATAATATTATTGGTTATATCGGCTATAATTCCGGGGATCCGAAAAACTCTAATTATGGGATTAACTATATATATAGAAAATCGTTGTTTGATTTGAATGTGGGATATAACTATATTGATTATTATACTAAAAACTATCTTGATAAAAAACTACTCGAAAGAAAAGAAATTTTGAAGGTAAAATTAAATATTCCTTTTATTGATACCGATTCTTTCTATGATGAATCCAGGCTAGGAATATCTTATAAATATGAGAAAAATAATATAGTAAATGAAGATGATTATTCTCCAAAGAACTATAAAATGAGTTTAATTGAATTTCTACCAGATGAATATGAAGTAAAAGAAATTTCATTGGATTATATAAAGAAATATTATCCTCCATTTAACCTATTTCCAATAACCGGTTATAGTTTAATTCTACAGGGAGATTTTTCATTAAATTTATTTGAAAATGATTATAAATACGAAAAGTATTCATTTTATTTTAATAAAATTTTCAAAATAGATGACAACATCTCATTTAGAGCAGATATTAACTTTAAAATGCTTAATGGAAATATTCCTTCTCAGAATAGAATTGGAATTAGATATAATAAACCAAGTAGTAGTTTTGATCTTACTTCTAGTTTTGTTGATTTATATTTTCCCTCTATTAGAGGGATAAATGATAATTATTTTGGGAATAATAAAATAGTAAGCAATTTGGAAGCAAGAAAAATAATTAATGATTATCTCATGGGAGTAGTCTTTTTTGATACTGGTTTTATTTGGGATAACGATTCTGATAAAAAATTATATTATGCCGGAACTGAAGCTAAACTTAATTTCAAAGTTTTTTATCTTTCAGCAGGAATTTCAAAGAAAATTAATAAAAGAAATTCTGATTATAGATATTTCTGGTATATAAGCTCAAAAAATAATTATTTAAACGCTTTTTTAGATTTTCTACAATAATTGTTATGTAATGTTTTTAATTAATATATTTAAAATAGTTTGAAATTTAAGAGACGGCAGTTTTTTCTTGATATTAGTTTTATTAATTATATAATCTAGTTATGAAAATCAAATTTTTAAAATTAATTCTAAATAGGGAGCATTTATGATTGGAAAGTATAAAAATCACAAACCAGCAATCAGAGGACATGTATACATAGATGAAAATTCTACTGTTATTGGCAAAGTTAAAATTGAAAAGAATGTTAGTATTTGGCCGGGAGTTGTTATTAGAGGAGATGTAAACAGGATTGAAATCGGAAAAATGTCTAATATTCAGGATAATACTGTTGTTCATGTTGCCGGAGAATATCCCACAATTATAGGTGAGTATGTCACCATAGGTCATTTAGCGATAATTCATGCCTGTACAATTGGAAATAACACCCTTATCGGTATGGGTGCAACTGTATTGGATGGGGTTGAAATCGGAAATAATTGTATTATTGGAGCTAATGCATTAATTACCAAGGGTAAGCAGATTCCTGATAATAGTCTGGTTATGGGTTCTCCTGCTAAGGTTGTTAGAGATTTAAATAGTAAAGAGATAAATAATTTAAAGAGTCATGCAGAGCATTACTGGGATTTAGCAAAAGATTATATTCAAAAGGGCGGTAAAGAATGAATAAAAATAAAATAATATTTATTTTTATAATATTACTATTAATTTTTAGTTTTAATCTTAATTTTGCACAGAGTAATGATGATAGCAGTAGACTGGATAGAATTTATCAAAATGCTGAAAAAAATTACAATAATTTTAACTATCCAAAAGCCATTAACCTGTTTAGAAAATTTATCGAAGAAGCAAAAAAGGATGATACAAGATTACCTCATGTTTATCTTAAAGTAGGTAATATGTATAAATTTAGACTTGATTATAATGAAGCCAGGTATTACTATCAGAAAATTATTGAAAAATTCCCTGATGCTTCGATAAATATGCAAGCTCAGTTTAAAATAGCAAGGACTTTTGATGAAGAAAATAAATTTGTTAGGGCAGTAGAATATTATAATAATATTTTAATGTCCGATGGTATTAAAGATAATATCAAAAAAATATCCAGGGATCAGATAAAAAATATTATAGATAAAGAATTAACCCAAAAGGACTATGAATATATTGTTGATTATCTGCCTGCATCAAAATATTTAATTGAGGTGCATTTAAAACTAGCTAAAAAATATCTTGATAATAAAAAATATAAAAAAGCAAAATATGTATTAAATAAAATCCCTGAAAATAAAAGAACTTCCAGGATCAAAGCATTAATAAAAGCTGCTGATCTGGAGGGCAAGTTTCCCGGTGCTAAGATAGGTGTCTTATTACCTTTTACAGGGAAATATGAAGAGGTTGGCAACAAGCTTTATCATTCTATTGTAACAATCCAGAATTATAAAAATAAATACCAGGCAGAAAAAAACAAAGTTACATTAGTAAAAGCAGATACAGAAAGTGAAGTTGATAGAATACCGAAACTCTATAAAAAATTAGTAGAAAAAGATGTTGATATAATTCTGGGACCTATTCAGAAAAAAGCAGCTTCGGTGCTGAAGCCACTTTTAGAAAAACATAAGATTCCCGTTATGTTTTTGCTTACAAATGATCCTGATATAGTTGAGGAAAGTAATTATATTTTTAGAAATGCAGTACGTAAGATTGATGAGGTTGAAATGCTGGCAAAGTATGCAGTCAAAGAGTTAAAGCTTACAAATTTTGGTGCACTGGTGCCTGATGGAGAGGATAATAGAGAGCTTGTAAAAAGGTTTGAGGATATTGTTGAAGATTATAATTCTACTTTAAATGTTTCTCAGACATATCAAAAAGGAGATACAACTTTTACAAAACAACTTGAAAAAATACAAAAATCTTTTGTCGATGGTTTATTTTTAAAAGGAACAAATTATGAAGATTTACATCAAATTATACCTA
>CAZMFS010000008.1:0-17666 GCA_964565585.1 uncultured bacterium | reverse complement strand
TTTTATTTTTTTATTTGAAAGTATCCTGTTTGAATAATTCATGTATAAAATATTATCTTTAAATTCCCATTTTAAATCCTTTTTAATTTTATTGTTAATACTTATTAACTTTCTTATAAAGAAATCATACACCATAAATTTTTCTATATACTGTTTATAGAATTTATCAGCTGAAAAAATCAGCTTTTTATCTTTGAGATAAATTAAAGGATAATCTTTTGCTTTCATATAAACCCTTGAGGGGGTATCATCAGATTTAATCACATTATCCATAAAAAAAGGATATCCGGTTATTTTCTTCATGTTAAAACTCTGATTGATTGTTTTACCGGGAGGTGAAAATATAATATCCTCCCTATTATTTATTATTGATTGCCCGACAGAGATAACTATCTGATACCTATCCAGTTCAAAAGGTTTATTGGATAATTTACCATTAAGATAATAGTCATTTTGTATTTTAACAAGATAATCTGTTTTGTAACTTGGGTATTTTTCAAAATATTTTTTCAAAAAAGACAATTCTGTAGATAACTTTCCAGTTATTAATATATCTTTTTCATTTTTAGATTGTTTTATATATCCTATTAATGTATTGTTTTCGGTGATTGGATCATCCGTTTTGACATCAATTTTTAATTCATTTATTTTATTTTCCAATTTCTTTATATTAAATTCAAGAATTTTAATTTCATCTTTTCTTATATTGATTTCTTTATTTGTTAATTGATCATTATTAATTTCAGCCCGGACCACAGCAGATCTGTTCTCATTTGATATATTTTTTAGAAATAATTTTACTGTATTATTCTCATTGCTTTCTATTTTCTTGGGAATTATAGCGTTTTGTATCTGTATATCCATAAAATTATTTTTTCTTGCAGGTATTATAGGAAATATTGTGTATGAACTTTTTTCTTTAAATTTTTTTAGATGTCCATCGCTAATTAAAAAATATTTTTTATCCTTTTTTAAATTTTCATATTTTAATACAGATTTGTTATCCGTAAAATTTATTTTTCCGTTTTTAGAAAACTCACTTCCAAAGGTGAAATAATCAAATTCGTAATTATCAAGTATCTTTTTAATTTTTGTTTGGTTATATCTATTCATGCTAAAAGAATTATCAATCAAGAAAACAAAATCTGATTGACTTTTGACAAAATAATTCAGATTGAATATCAAAAGAATCATTAATAAAATAATAACTAATCTGATATATAAGGATCTATTCACTAAATATCCCTCTCTCTTTTATAAACATAAATGTTTCAATAAAAAATAGTATTAGAGAGAAGATCAAAAAAAGTTTCCATAATTCAATTTTTAATGTTTTACCCAAATCAGGTTTTTTATTATCTTTTTTACCTGTAAAATTTTTATATTCAGTTAAATATTGGTTAATACTTTTATAAATTAAGCCTTTATCAGTGTGAATTTTTAGAAATCCTGTCTGATTTAATTTATTTATCTTCAGTTTATTTTTTTCAATTAAATGATTAATATTCTCATCATTAAAATATATGTTGTTAAAATCCTTCTTGATAATCAGAACTTCTTTATTATTAAGATGGTAATTACTTTTTTTATTTTTATAAATCCAGTTTCTAAATTTTTCATAGACAAAAGGTTTTAATATAAAATTGGTATTATCTTCTGAAGGTAAAAAATTAAATAGAAACATATTATTCCATCTGGCTATTGAATTGAAATTTTTATTACCGGCTAGTGTCCTGCCTTTCTGGATATCCATTTTTACATACCTTTCTAATTCATAGCTATTATTTATATTTTTGTAAAAATAGCAATTTTTCCTATTATTAACAGTGTTTTGGTAGCTAACTGGTAGATTCAAAAAATTCATATTCCCTTTTTTAGGAAATAAAAACATCCTATCATAATCTTTAATATTCATAATTTTTTTCTCCAGAGAAGCATCTTTAATTATAAAAAAATACAAATCAGAATTATTCAAGCTGCCTTTTTTTATTTTCAAAACTTCCAGGAGATTTTCAAGATAATTATTATCCCTATTAATATAATATTTTTTTTCTGCTTTATATACATATATAGATCTATAATATCGATTATCCGGAATATACTCATCATCCTCAAGCATAAATTTAAAGTTTTTATATCCCGAACTATCCAGGATATAGCTAAATTCAAGAACTTTCTCTTTGTTTATATCAATGGTCCTTTTATTTATCAATTCATTATTTAACTTTATTTTCAGGGATGTTTCATTCATTTTCTCACTTGCAGTGATATATATTTTAAATTTTACTGATTCATTTTTTAAAAATATATTTTTTTCTGTTTTGATTTTCTTAATTGAACAGTTAGAAATTGGTTCGATATTTGATACAAACTCAACATTCTCACCCAAATTTTTGGAACTATCAGATATAAAGTAAAACTCTTTCTCTGACGGTATTAGGTTTCGGTTCTCGAATTTAAAATTTGTAACAGGTATATCTTTTTGATCCAAGTTCCTTGATAAACTATCATCCAGATAATATATATTATTGACTAAATTATTCTCTTTCATATCATCAATTATTTTTTTTATATTATCCCGGTATTTTAATGAGGAAAATGAAATATCAACAATTAAATCTTTTTTCTGTTTTTTATTAATATAAATCCCGGGCTTTGCAAATGTTAGAATTAAAAAAAATAAGATAGCTATCCTTAATAATAATCTTAAAAAATTTTTTCTTTTTATATTTCTCTTTTTCACAATTTTATCAAGTATTATATTTGAAGGGAAGTCTATCTTCGTTCTAGTTGTTCTTGTAAATAAATATATTAACACAGGTACTATAAGAGCAGGTAAAATATATATAAAAGAATGATTATTAAAAAACATCCGATCCCCTGTCCATAAAATATTTATATAAGGAAGAATAGAGATCGCTATCGTTTAAAAGCAGAAGATAATTATTTGAGTGCGAATTTATAATTTTTTTAAACTTTTCTATTCTTTTTTTTATTTCCTCCTTATAATATCTTTTAATCTGCTTTGTTGATAATATCTGACTGCTTTTATTTTCACTATCTATAAATTCATAATTCCCTTGAAAATCAAACTCTATCTCTTTCTTTGATAGTATATGAAAGAAGTTTAATTCATTGTTATTAGCCCTGCCGTATTTGCTTATATTTAAAATATTCTTGCTATCTCCCCACATATCAGATATTAAAAAAATCATAGAATTTTTAATAGAATACATCTTATCTATTAGCTTTTCATAGTTTGTGTGGCCCTCAGCATTTTTTTTCTTTAACTTATTATATATTAAATTTATTTTAGAAAATTTTGTAATTTTTTTAGCTATTTTCCTGACATTATCGGAAAAACTATATAGATAAACATTATCATTCTGTTTTAAAGCAACTCCTGTTAATATTGCACAAACATATTTTCCATAAACAAATTTGCTTATGTTTCTGCCATAATCCATTGAATTTGAAGAATCGAGAAAAATATGCAAATTTACATTTACCTTTTTTTCATATTTTTTTATAAACAGATTATCTGTTCTTGCATATAATTTCCAGTCAATTCGTTTTAAATCATCTCCATATTGATATTTCCTATAATCTTTAAATTCTATACTATGCCCGCTAAAAGGTGATTTATTTAGACCCGATATTAAATTTTGAACTACCCTATTTGTTATTATCTCAAAATATTTCAGATTAGATATTTCAGAAGGAGTAAATTTGGAAATATTTTTAGAATTCATATAGAAACAAACTAGAAATTTTTTTCACTTTCAATCTTTTATTTCAAATGTTAATTTATTTTTAATATTTTCTTCCATTTCTTTTCTTTTTTCATCATATCCATCTCTTCCCATTAATGCATATGTTGCTTTTTTGCCTTCTTCAACCCCAGGCTGGTCAAAAGGGTTAACTTCATACAAAGAAGCACTGAGAACAGTTTGTAATTCAAGAGCATAAAGAAGACCGCCAATATGAAATTCATCAATTTCATCAATTGTTATTGAGTAATTCGGTCTTTCCACTTTCTGAAGGGCATACTGAACCCCCTTTAACTCGGATTGTATTAGCTCTTCTGAAGATTTACCATCGAAATAGGATAAACTTCTATAATCGCTTAGTTCATCAATATTATATTCAACATCTGAAAGAGATTTTTTAGAATTTAAAAATACAATTAATTTATCATGAGGCCCTTCCATAAAGAGCTGCAATACTGAATGCTGATCTGAGGCTCCTCTAAGAATGACAGGAGTAGATCCGTTTTCAATTATATTGTTATCATTATCATATTTTTTTCCCAAACTTTCAGCCCAAAGCTGTTGATACCAGTTTCCAATGTTTTCTAACTTATCTTTATAGCACATTAACGCTAAAATGTTACGGGTCATTTTTTTATCATAAAGATAATTAATTAATCCCGATAACACTATAGGATTATTTTCAACCTGTTTTCTCCTCCAGGCAGAATCAACGACTTTAGCGCCTTCCAAAAGCTGTTTTATATCGATATCAAGATATAATGCTGGTATAAATCCAACCGGTGTTAAAACCGAATATCTTCCTCCCACATCTTCAGGAATAAAAAAGGTATCCAGTTCATATTTCTGAGCTATTGAATAAAGGTCGCCCTTTTTTTCTGTGGTTGTAGCGATAATATGTTTGCTTACCTCTAATTCTTTTTCTTTAAGTAGGTCAAAAATTACTGAAAATGAAGACATAGTTTCAGCTGTGCTTCCAGATTTAGTTACAACATTAAATACTGTATTTTCAAGTTCAATAACATCTAATATATCATTTAGAGTAGATGGATCAGAATTATCCACAAAAAATATCTTTTTATTATTGATCAAGTTATGATTTTGGTGTTTTAAAGCTTTAAATAAGGCATAGGAGCCCAGTGAGGAGCCCCCTATACCTATTAATACAAAATATTTGAACTCTTCCAATTTATGCTTGTATTCAACTATATCATCCAGTTTTTGGTAAGGAAGTTCCATAAATTTATAAGATGATTTCCCGCGGCTATTTTCAATTTTTTTATATGCCTCTCTTATTATAGTATTATGCTTGTCATAAAAATCACTTACCAATCCGTGCTGCTGTCCAATGTTTTCCTTTAATATATTGGAAAAATCAAATTCTATCATAATATTATCCTATTTTAATATTCACCTCTAAGTCTTTTTTCAACAATCTCTAATCTACCTTTAGCATAAGGGTAGTCTGGATTGTTCAATATTTTTAAATAATGCTTTTTTGCCAGAGGCCAATTTTTTATTTCAAAATAAACATCGGCAAGTATTGAATGAGCATATGCAGTATCAGTTATTTCCAGAGCTTTTTCTGCATTATTTATAGATTTTTGATATTGTTTAAGTTTAAAATATGAGTCAGCAATTAAAGAATATCCAACCTCATTATTGGGATTTTCTTCAATATACTGTTTTAATATTGGTATAGTTTTTTGAGCATACTCATTATGAAGTTTAGGATCTGCTTCTGCATACATTTCAGCTAACTTAATATATGAATTAACAAGATGAATTTTATATTGATTTGATTTGGGTTTTAAGTTATAAGCCTTTTTATCATGTTCAATTGCTTTTTCATACAGATCAATTCTTTGATTCCTTGCTTCTTGAGAAAGTTCCTGACCTTTAGATTTTGCTCCAACATTCAAACCTTTTGAAAGATACTTATCAGCAATTAAATAATGTGCCTGTGCATTTTCTGGACGGATTTCTACAAGTTTTTTGTAAGCTTTTATTGCTTCATCTGTATTTCCCATCTGTTCATAGGTTTTTGCCAACTGAAACCAGCCGTTACCTTCCTGAAATTCAGGATCTTTTTTAAGACCTTTTTTATAATATTCAACAGCTTTTTCAAGTTTTCCCTTACTTCTTAAGTTGTTTGCTAATGCAAATTCGCCTACTGCACTATCCGGATTTGCTTCCATAGCTCTCTCATACTGCTCTTTAGCTTTTTCCGGTTTTCCATTTTTTTCTAAAATTGATCCATATTGTAAATATCCTTTATGCTGATTAGGATATCTCTCAATATATTTATTAAAATATTTTTCGGCCTGATTTAAGTTGCCAATATTTCCATATGACCTTCCAAGACCAAGTAAAGCATTCCTGTAGGTCATTTTTGCTTTTTCGGTTCTTTTATTTTCATCTATAGCTTCAATTAAATCAATAGATTTCTTATACTTCTCAATTGAAGCTCTATATTGCTGAGCTGAAGCTAAATTAAAAGCTTTATTATACTGAACCACATAATCAGGAGTTTCTTCCATTTCCTGGATTTGTCCTGCAAGAGGATCTTCCTCCTGAGCAGCAGTACAACCCATAAAAACCGGTAAAATTAAAACAGCAGTCATAATAACTACCAATATTTTTATTTTTTTCATAATAAACACCTTCCTTTTGTTTAATTTATACACCTAGTAAATATTTTATCGACATCCACCACTGTTCTTTCAAATAAAGAACACGGCCGATCAATAAGGATATTCTTGCCATAACAGTATAGCCAAATGTAGCACCAAAAGTTATCATCAACATCCACATACCAAACTTTGCAATTCCACCTACAGCACCTTCATGTTCAACTGAAAAGAAGAAATATACAAGTGCTGATAATACTACAAGTAAGATTAAAATCGTATTAATAGCACTTCCTACATTTCCTGCTGAGAAACTTATATTTTCAAATCCCTGCATGGTAGCACCTATCTGCCGTAGTATGTTAGTCTCCAGATGTCTTATAATCTGATATCCGGCCATAACTCCTACTGAAAATGCAATACCCATTCTTGATAACACAGATAATGATGGTATCAATCTAAAAAGCATAAAGATACCTAAAATTACCGGTATAATTGGCCAGAAATTACCTTCCTGAAAAGGTTTAATAACATTTGGTTTAATAATATTGTGATATTGCACAACAAACCAGTATGCAGCTGAAGTTCCTACAAATAGATGCTCTGCAAATTTATATAAAGGGTTATCATCGTATAAAAAACTAAAAATAAACAGAGTCAGGAAACCTCCAATAGTATAACCGATTGCCTGAGATAATGTTAATTCTATATTCATATTATCCCCCTCTTACTTTCTTTTCTCTTTTGCTCTTTGTCTTTTTAGAACAAACATACTAATATTTCCAATAATTATAAATACAATTATCATAAGGTGGGCCACTGTTTGAGCGGACATCCCTGCAGAAGCTGTACCCATTTCATCGATTAGGTTTTCATACTCCGCAGCTCCTCGTAAACCACCCATTAAACCTAACATCTGTCCTGAATTGTAATATGCAAAAAACTGAGGTGCACTCACAGCAGTACATCCTCCAGCTACAGGAAGTCCAAATTTATCACTGGCTACCATAACCCAGTGTCTTAACCCCGGATCTCCTGCTGATAAGGATACTGCCATCGAAAAATCATCAAGCTTGTTAACATGTCTCATAAGAGGGAGGTCTTTCAAAGGCACCCCGTCTTTATCAGTAGGAAATGTCTTTTTTAAAGAACTTCCCAGACTATCAATAACAACAAGTCCCCCTGCTTTATATCCTAAATGAACATAATCCTCACCATATTCTTTGTTATATTTTGCTGCCTTTTGCTCAAGTATTAAATTACCCAATCCAACTCCTACAGGCCATAACGCCATGCCTACAACTTTAACATCTTTTTTAAACAAATGGTCAATTACTGCATGACCCATAGGCTGCAACTCGGGTAAACTTGAAGCAGCATAGTCAAAAGATACAAGGACCACATCGTCCTCATCAAATGTATTTACTTTTTCATATATATTTTCAACCGGTTTGGTGGGTTCACTCTCCATAGTTACATTAAAAAGAAGAGGAATTAAAACAGTTAATCCAATTATCAAATATATAATACGTCTATCTAAATCGTGTAGTTTTTCCCAAAAATTCATAATAACTCCTTTACTCTCCACCTAAATGAGATCTTTCAATTCCAAGAATAATCTTTATAGAAGTACCCATAACTCCTAAAGCAGCACCAATCAAAATAGCACGCTGTCCTGCCATGTTGATTACATTCATAATCCATTCTGTTACATGAGGAATATGAAATCTTGACCAGAACTGACTTTCAGGAAAATGTAAAAGATTTCCTGTTATATATTCACCTACCGGCACTCTTCCAAGCATTACAACAAAAGCAGTAATTAAAAGTATAGTAGCCATTGTTGATTTAGCTCTAAAAGCCCTAAATGAAGCGGAAGCTATATAAAATGCCAATAGTGAAAACATAGTAGCCTGAAGAGAAACCATAATATACTGGAACATATAGTCAAAAACTACATTATCCAGTCCTCCTGACATAAAAAGTCCAAAAAAGGACATAACCAGTAAGCTTGTTAAGGTGGTTAAAGGATATATTATTTCCACTCCATGTGTGTTTTTGAGTTTCTTTATTGTCACTTTAACTAGACTCAATATACCTACAAACATTGTAAATGCAGCTATAATCATATAACAATCCTGGAATATACTTCTCAAAGGTGATACAGTTGGGTGTGGTGAAAAATAAGAAATAATTAATATCAACGATACAATTAAAGTAATCGCAAACGGTAATTGTCTTTTTAAGAACATAATCTTCCTCCCATTATCCTATCTTTGTAAATATGCTGGCAAAATTAACATCCGGAAATACTATAGTCATAAAAGCTCCTACAATTAATGCTAACATAATAAGCAGCTTAGCATAATCCTGTCCTTTGAGAGCTCCAAGAATATCCGGTTTTCTTGAAAGATAGGCAGATGCAGCATACAATTCTTCCCCAATTAAAACATAATCACATGTGGTAATAAAAAATGGAATCTGTGATGGCATAGCTGTTCCTGCTACCTGAATAGCTCCAATAGAATGTCCTGTCTCAGCAAGAATCAAACTTTCTGCATAAAAGGCACCGAGCATAAACACTGCAGCAGGTTCTTCACGAACCATATAACCATCAATATATGATACATAACCAAACTGGTCATTAGTAACATAATGGACCATGTCATCATGAAATTCATCAGGTCTTCCGGCTCTCATATAGGCCTCTTTTACCGTATCATTAGCCGTTGATAAAACAATTGGTTTACTAACGGGAACATTTAAATCCGTTCCATAGTTTGCGGTTTTATATGCAACTTCACTTAATACCAGAACACCGGCTATGGTTTGTGGATTTTTCACATCCATTATTCCCGGTACAAATAAAACTGGTTTACCCATTTCGGTTGCACGACCAACTGCTTCTTCAAGGGAATCAAGTGCAGGAATTCTTCTAATTTTTAACTTCTGCCCTCTCCTGGCAGCTCTAATAAAATAAACTATTAATCCGGCAATAATCAGAAGAGCGACTAAAACGACTGTTTTTTTAACATTATAAATTGCAACTCCAGGTTTTACTTTTTTTGTTTCCTTTTTTAGTATTAGATTTCCTTCCTTATCATAAACCTCGATTTTATATTTATATTTGTTTTTATGATTTACAGAATTATCCTTGATTTTATCAACAAGTTTATCTGTTGATTTATATAGTTGCCAATCTCCATCATTAATTTTATGAAATAATTTTATATTTCCAACTTCTTTTTCTGTGGTGATGTTCCAGTTGACAACAAGCTTTCCCCCGCCATCATAGGGTGTATCCGTAACTTTAAATGTAGATACATTATTGCTAGGAAAAATCAAGATTGTTCCCAACAATAGTAACAATAATACACCTACTGCTTTACGCATTCTATCCTCCTTTTTTAGAAAAATACTAGAAAATAAACCATATTTTTATAAAATTATAAAAGTTATTAGTAGTTTGTCAATGAAAATCATTTCTTAACATCTTTTATTAACTTCCCTAGGATATTATTTTTATTAATGTTTTCCGCCTCTGCCTGGAAGTTTAATATTAATCTGTGATTTGCAATATAAGTAAAAGCTTTATCTATGTGGGGTCTTTCAACCTTTTCATCCCCTTCAATATATGCAAATCCTTTTGCAGCTTTCATTAAATATTGCCCGCCTCTTGGACCTACTCCCCAGGAAATATAGTTGTTTACATAATCCGGAGCAATATCATTTTCTTTTCTAGTCATCCTTACAAGATTCAATCCGTATCTATAATGATAATCAGACACGGTAATCTCTTCAACATTTTGTTGAATTTGAAACAAATCATTTTTTGATAGCCTATTTTTTCTTTCCAACTCTAAATCATCTTCATTTAGTTGAATTACTTTAAGTTCATCCTCATAATCGGGATAACTTATATTTATTGAAAAAAGGAACCTATCAAGTTGGGCTTCCGGTAGTGGATATGTTCCTTCCTGTTCTATCGGATTTCTTGTAGCAAAAACTATAAATGGTTTATCCAGTTTATAAGATTTACCTCCAACTGTTACATTTTTCTCCTGCATTGCTTCCAGCAAAGCAGCCTGGGTTTTTGGAGGGGTTCTGTTAATTTCGTCTGCAAGAATAATATTTGAAAATATTGGCCCCTTTTTATATTTAAAAAATCTTTCATTTGTCTTGGGATCAGTATCTATTACCTCACTTCCCAAAATATCTGATGGCATTAAGTCGGGGGTAAACTGTATTCTTTTAAAGGAAAGGTCAAAAAGCTCACTTACCAGATTAACTATTAATGTTTTAGCTAATCCCGGCACCCCGGTCAATATCGAATGACCGTTTAAAATGATAGAGGTCAAAACGACCTCTATCACATCTTCCTGTCCGATAATTTTGGAATTTAAACGATTATATATTCTATTTAGCTTATTCCTCATCGTCTTCTAATACACTATTAAGTTTTTTAACAACTTCATCTACATTCATACCGTGAACTTTTAACCCCTGCTCTAATGTTTCAAACTGAGCGGCAAAACAGCCCACACATCCAAGGCCCATTTTTGAGAGTTTTTTTGCTACTTCAGGATAATTAGATATAATTTCTTTTAACTGCATATCTTTTGTAATTTTTGCCATAATTACCTCCATTTTATAAATTCATTAAACTTTCTATTTCATCAATCTCTTTTATAATATTTTCTGAGAGATTGATATTATCATCACCATCAATATAAATATCATCTTCAATTCTTATTCCTAAACCCTTATCTTTAAAATAAAGTCCAGGTTCTATAGTAATAACAGATTTATCGCTTAATTGTTCCGTCCTATAAGCTAAATCATGTGTATCCAATCCGAGATGATGGCCTATGCTGTGATAATAGTATTTCTTTAATTCTTCTTTATCATCGATAATGTTTAAATCTTTTAGCTTGTTAACCAGAATTTTTTTTGCTTCATTATTAAGATCTTTCAAAGTTTTGCCCTTAGAAACATTCTTTATAGATTTTTTATTTGCCTTCAAAACTGCTTTATAGAATTTTTTCTGTCTTTCGGTAAAACTACCACTAGCAGGTACAGTTCTTGAAATATCAGCAGAATAACCGTTCCATCTTGCTCCTACATCAAACAATACCATATCGTTTTCTTCAAGTTTTCTGTCCCCCTCCGGATAATGTAGAATAACGGCGTTGGGACCTGCTGCAACTACGGTATTAAAAGCCACTTTAGCATTTCTTTTTTTAATCTGATAATTAATCATCGCCTTAATCTCGTATTCATGCATTCCGGGTTCCATATTTTTCCACGTGTAATACAGTGCTTCTTTTGTTATCTCAATAGCTTTTTTTATAGATTCGATTTCATATTTATCTTTTTGGGATCTCATTTTCTTCATTACATTCAATGCATTTTTAATTTTTAGATGTGGATAATTGTATCTTAAATTATCGATAAAATCTTTTCTTTTAGAAAGATTTTTATCAAGCGATTTTTCTTCTTTATAATTTATATATACAGAATCTATTTTATTTAAAACTTTACTGATAACATTATCCCTGTTTTTCATATATTTAATTTCGTCTATGCCGGAAATTTTTTTGGCTTTTTCTTTTCCCACACGAATGCCTTCCCATTTCTCTCTATCCGGATTCTTACTCTGTATAATTAGTATTTCCTTTTCTTTCCCTTTTTTATTCTTATAAAGCAAAAGAATATTATTTTCCTCTTCAATTCCTGTTAAATACAGCATATTACTATTGATTCTATAGGGAGTAGAACCTAAATTTTTCTCTCCCAGTATTAGAAATACTTCCTTTTCATTTAGATATTTGTTAAATATGCTTTTCCGTCTTCTTTTAAAATTTTTCTTCATAGATGACCCTTCTATTGATTTAGCAATCTTCTTAAAATTTCATTTGTTTTTTGAGGATTAGCGTTTCCTTTTGTTTTTTTCATTACCTGACCCATAAAAAATCCAAACAGTTTATCTTCTCCATTCTTATATCTTTCTACAGCTTCTTTATTTTCCTCAAGAACTTCTTTAATAATATTTTCTAGTTTGCTGCTGTCAGAGACCTGACTCCATCCCTTTTCATCAACAATTTCTTTCGGATTTTTGCCTGTTTTATATACCTCTTTTAACAGTTTCTTTCCTATTTTACCACTAATTTTATCCTCATCAATTAGTTGTAAAATACTGGCCAGCTTATCAGCAGATACTTTTATTTCGTTAATATTTTTATCATCTTCATTCATCAAATTGAGCAGTTCATTTATAATCCAGTTTGCAGCAGTTTTGCCATCTTCAAAACCTGCAACTACATCTTCGAAATAATTAGCTATATCTATTTCTGAAGTAATTATTGAGGCGTCATATTCACTCAACTGGTAATCGCTTTTTAATCTTTCCTTTTTCTCAAGAGGAAGCTCGAATTCTATAGAATCAACTTCTTCAATGAATTCTTCACTTATATTAAAAGCAGGGATATCCGGTTCCGGAAAGTATCTATAATCTGCTGCTTCCTCTTTTGTTCTCATCACCTTTGTTTTTGACTTGTTTTCCAGCCACATTCTTGTTTCCTGTTTAATTTTATCGCTTTTTCCCTGTTTTATTAGCTTTTTTTGTCTTTTTATTTCATATTCCAGCGCTTCCTTGACTGCTTTAAATGAGTTCATATTCTTAAGTTCAACTTTAGTACCATATTCATCTTCATTTTTCTTTTTTACTGATACATTTACATCAACTCTAAGCTCTCCCTTTTCCATATTCGCTTCAGATATTCCTAGATATCTCAATGTAGATTTTAACTCGGTCAAAAATAGATAAGCTTCCTCAGGGGTTCTCATATCAGGCTCTGTAACAATTTCCAAAAGTGGAACTCCTGCTCTATTATAATCTATTAATGTATTTTTCTCATTTTTATCATGGAAAACCTTACCGGTATCTTCTTCCATATGAATTCTTGTAATTCCAATATTCTTATAATTATCCTCATCAAGGGCAATCTTAAGATTTCCCTTATAACAAATAGGATAATCATACTGGGTTATCTGATAATTTTTTGGAATATCCGGATAAAAATAATTTTTTCTATCAAATTTTGTTTTTGTATTAATTTTTGAGTTGGTAGCTCTACCGAGTAAAAGAGCATACTCTATCATTTTTTCATTAACAACAGGTAAACTCCCAGGATGGCCCATACACACAGGACAGATATTGGTATTTGGTTTTTGACCAAACTCCACCTTGCAGTGACAAAAGGCCTTAGTATTTGTTTTCAACTGTGTATGAATTTCCAATCCAATTATTGATTCATATTTCATTTTTTACCTCCAGTTATTCTTTCTATCTTATATCCCAGCTCAAAAAGATCAATCTCCCCAAAGGGTTTCCCCATTAGCTGCATTGATGTATAAAAATCATCGTTTCTATACAGCGGGATTGATAGAGCAGGTAAACCTGAAAGATTTGCAGGTATTGTAAAAAGGTCGCTTTTATACATATATAAAATATTTTCGATTTTTTCTCCTATTTTAAAAGGCATATTAGGTGTAGTCGGGGTGGCAATCACATCAACTTTATTTAGCTTTTCTTTCAAACTTTTTGTAATCATTTTTCTAGCAATCAATGCCTTTTTATAGTATTTTTCTGAATAACCGCTTGAAAGAACAAAAGTACCTACCAGACATCTTCTTTTAACCTCTTCACCAAATCCCAGATCTCTGGTTTTTGAAACGAGCTCTTCCTTGCTTTTTGTTCCCTCTTTGCGAGATCCGTACCTAATGCCGTCAAATCTTGCCAAATTTGATGAAGCTTCAGCCGGTGCAATAATTTGATACACAGGAACTATATACTCACTTTTATCAAACTTCAAATCGACTACCTCATGACCTTCCTTTTTCAGTCTGTCAATAACCTCGTAGTAATCATTTTTTATTTTTACATTAGTATCTTCTTCTAACAATGATTTTAAAATACCAATTTTGAATTTTCTATTAGAATTTTTTATATTGTTGTAATCATCAAGTGTTTTATCTACAGAAGTAGAATCTTTGTCATCTTTACCGGCGATAGCCCTATACAAAGAGATAATATCGTCTATAGAATTAGCAATGGGCCCAATCTGATCCAGTGATGAAGCAAAAGCGGTTAATCCGTATCTAGAAACTCTTCCATAAGTTGGTTTCAAACCGTAAGTCCCTGTAAAAGCTGCAGGCTGTCTTACGGATCCTCCCGTATCAGAACCTAGTGATACTGGAACCAAATTTCCTGATACAGAAGCAGCTGAACCTCCAGAAGAACCTCCCGGCACATATTCTGTATTTAAAGGATTTTTAACCGGTCCAAAGGCGGAATGTTCATTGGACACTCCCATTGCAAATTCATCCATATTGGTTTTACCAATAATTACAGCTCCAGCTTCTTTTAATTTTTTTATTACAGTAGCATTGTAAGGAGCTTTATAATCCTTTAGAATCTTTGATCCACAGGTCATTCTTAAATTTTTTACTGCTATATTATCTTTAATAGAAACTGGTACTCCGTATAACGGTTTCTTTCTATTTCCATTCTTTTCAAGTTGCTCCGCTCTCTTCATTGCATTTTGTTCATTAAGAGATAAAAATGAATTATAAATATCCTCGTTTTTAATATTTTCAATAATAGAAGAGATTGTTTCTTTCAACCCATTTTCTTTAATTTTATCTTTAATATTATTTATCTTCATATTACTTCACTCCCCAATATACTTCGGTACGGCAAGATAGTCATCTAATTTTTTTGGAAAATTCTTTTTGATTTCTTCAGTGTTTTCAAATACCTCCACAGAATCCTCGTGATGTAATTTATTTAACTCTCTGGAGTTTTCAAGATAATCGATATTATCATCTTCAATTTCCGATATTTTATCAACATAATCAATAATTTTGTTAAAATCTTTCATCAATCTTTTTTCTTCTTCCTTTTCCAAGCTTATGCTGATTAACTTTTTCATCTTTTTTACTGCATCTTCATTCATAAATCTCTACCTCCTCTTTTCTGGGATTTACTTCTATTAAGTTTGAATCCCCAAAATCAACAACGATATTTTTAAACTTAGTTGCTATGATTTTACCAATTCCGTATTCGGAATGATTAACTTTTTTCCCCACTTTATAAGTTCCTATTACACTTTTATTAGAATTTTTCGCTTTCCTTTGCTTTTTTCTTTTATAACTGCTTTTGTTTCTTGTTTTAGATGATGAAAAAGAAAACATACGTCTCTCATATTCCATAAGACTATCAGGTATTTCCTCCAAAAATCTTGAAGGTTTATTATTTGATGAATATCCGTAGTAACTAAAACTTTTTTTAGCCCAGCTAAGATAAAGTCTCTTCTTGGCTCTGGTCATTGCCACATAAAGTAATCGTCTCTCCTCTTCTATCTCCGAAGGAGAATTACGGGAATTTTTATGAGGAATTTTTCCATCTTCAACACCAGAAACAAATACATATTCAAACTCCAACCCCTTAGCTTTATGGATTGTCAATACATTAACAGCATCCTGGTCAGTCTCCTCCTCCATTAAATCGATATCCTGAATAAGAGCGATATTATTTAAATAATCGCTAAGATTTGATTCATCATTTTTTTTCTGATACTCTCTTATATCACTTACAAGTTCATGTACATTGTCCCATCTTTCCTCGGCATTATCATAGTATTTTTCCAAGTATTTTTTGTAATTAATTTTATCTAAAAGCTCTAATACCCCATCTACAATCTCGTTTTTTTCAAAATATTCATCAATACCTTCAAATATTTCACAAAACTTGCCAACATTGTTGCATATCCTCTCGTTTAATAATCTCTTTTGATATATATCCTCTAAGGTGGTTTCTGAATCCCTTAGAATATTCATTATCTTTTCCAGTGATTTACTACCGATTGCTCTTTTCGGAGTATTTATAATCCTAGCCAGGCTTAAATAATCATTTCTATTATTATAAAACTTAAGGTACGCCAGGATATCTTTTACTTCCATCCTATCAAAGTATTTTAAGGAACCTATTACAACATAAAGAATTCTTTTATTCCGGAGCCCACGTTCTATCTCACGTGTTTGGGCATTTGTTCGTACAAAAATTGCTATATCGCTATAATTATCTCCCTGCTGTTTGATATCAAGTATTTCATTACAAATTCTATGAACCTCGTTTTCCTTTGAATTTTTTGCAAAAACTTTTATTTTCTCACCCTCGTTATTGTCGGTCCATAATTTTTTTTCTTTTCTTTCATCGTTGTTCGAAATTAAATAATTGGCTGCACTTAAAATATTTTTTGTTGACCTATAGTTTTGTTCCAGTTTAATTATTTTTGGATTTTTAAACTTAGATTCAAAATTCATAATATTCTTTATGTTAGCCCCGCGCCATCCATAGATAGATTGGTCTTCATCTCCAACTACACATAAGTTCCTTTTTTTCTGAGTTAAAAGATAGATTAATCTGAACTGTACATAATTTGTATCCTGATATTCATCAACAAGAACATAACTAAATTTGTTTCTGTAAAATTCTAAAACGTCCTCGTTCTTTTCAAACAGCTTTATGGTTAAATTAATCATATTATCAAAATCAACAGCATCTGCTTCAAATAATCTCTTTTCATATTCGTTTGCGATTTTTGTAAAATATTCTCCAAATCCTTCTATTCCATACATTTCATTAAAAGCTTTATAATTTTGTTTTGCCTTTGATATCCCGTTAAGAATGGCATATATATCACTTCTATCATGCTCAATATTAAAATCCTTTAAAATATTTTTAATAAGCTTTTTTTGATCATCCTGGTCATATATAACAAAGTTTCTCGATAGATCTATCTTATCATAATGTGATTTTAGTATTCTTAAGCACACATAATGAAATGTACCTATCCAGAGATTGCCCAATTCAGTATCCTCAACGAGACTATTTACCCGATTCTTCATCTCTTCAGCTGCCTTATTAGTAAAGGTTAAAGCAAGGATATGGGATGGATGAATATCATTTTGAATTAAATATGCAATTTTATTAGTAATCACCCTCGTTTTACCGGAACCTGCTCCTGCTAATACAAGAAGAGGTTTTTCAAAATATTCTACTGCTTTTTTCTGTTCTTTATTCAAATTTTC
Source organism: uncultured bacterium (assembly GCA_964565585.1). GTDB lineage: Bacteria > Macinerneyibacteriota > Macinerneyibacteria > Macinerneyibacteriales > Macinerneyibacteriaceae > Macinerneyibacterium. The sequence continues at coordinate 112 of CAZMFS010000008.1, read as the reverse complement.
TAATTTCAAAAAAATCTCCCTCTAATAAATTAATATTTAAATTATTTTTTTTTAGATTTTTAATTCTAGTATTTTATAAATAGGATCTACAAACACTACTTTTACATCAACT